>JANWJY010000062.1 GCA_025451715.1 Fimbriimonadaceae bacterium
AAGCCACGCTGGACGGCCGCGCGAGTATGGTCGACGCTCGCGGCCCTTACGACGTTCTGGGTGAACACGCCGGCGACCGAGCAGAGCCGGTCGCTCACGATCAGCCCGAGGTCGCGGCGCTTGTTCTTGAGGCCGCAGCGTACGCCCGCGAACTGGAAGCCCTTGGGGGTCACGGCCAGACCCCGTCGGTCGGGAGGCCAGCGACCTCCGGCAGCCCGAGCATCAGGTTCATGTTCTGCACCGCCTGACCCGCGGCGCCCTTGACGAGGTTGTCAATGACGCTGACCAAGACCGCGTGGCCGGTCCGCTCGTCGAAGTCGGCGTAGAGGGCGCATGTGTTCGAGCCGTGGACCTGCTTCGTTGAGGGCGGTGCGCCCTGGGTACGTACGAAGGGCTCGTCCGCGTAGAACCGGGTCCAGCAGTCGTAGACCGCTCCTTTCGACGCGCTCGACGCCACGTGGATCGTCGCGCAGATCCCGCGCGATACGGGCAGTAGGTGCGGCGTGAACCGTACCGGGCCGCCGAAGAGCTGTTCGATCTCGGGGATGTGCCGATGGCCGGTCGTCTTGTACGCCTTGAACGAGCCGTGCAGCTCGCCGAGAAGGTACTCCGTCTCAGACCTCGAGCGCCCAGCGCCGGAGACTCCGGACTTCGCATCGATCACGGGCACGCCGCTCACCAGCCCTCCTTTCATCAGCGGGACCAGCGCGAGCAGTGACGCGGTCACGTAGCAGCCGGGGTTCGCCACGATCTGGGCCGCGGTGATCGATCCCCGGTCGACGAGCTCGGGCAGCCCATAAGCCGGCCACGGCGAAAGGCCGGGGCTTGTGTGCTCGAACCCATACCACTCGGGGTAGAGCGTGGTGTCCTTCAGCCGGAAGTCGGCAGAGAGGTCCACGACCTTCATCCGTTTGGAAAGCGCCGGTGCGACCTTCATCGCCATTCCGTTCGCCTGACAGAGGAACACGACGTCGGCAGTGAGCAGCTCGGGATCAAAGCGGGAGAGCACGACCTCTGAGGTCAACCAAGGGCACGCGGCGAAAAGCGGTGTCCCCGCTTGGCGCTCTGAAGTCGCGACCGTCAGCTCGACGAAAGGGTGGTTGGAGAGGAGGCGGCAAACCTCGGCACCGGTGTATCCGGTAGCGCCGACGACAGTGGCGGTGAGCCTGGTTTCCACCGGAAGATGGTACCTACGTCACTCCATGTCCCACAGGTACAGCGAACGGTTGTGGACGTAGCCGCTCCAGCCGGGCTGAACGTCGCATCCCGTGGCCGCCCGATCGAGAGCGATCCGCCTAGCGTGGCCGTCCGTGTAAAGCACGGTGAGCCTGTTGGAGTGCCACGGCCACAGCCCGCCGCTCGGCCTCGGTTCGTATTCGCTTCCCGGGTCGGGGATTGGCTGCCAGCTCTGATCACCGACGTAGAGAGCCGAGTTGGGAACGTCGGGAAGCTTGAACGTGTCCGTGACCATCCCGTCCTGGTTGGAGAACCGACAAGGAGGAACGATGAGGTAGCTGCCGCCGCCCTCGGGCAAACCGGCTGGGGTCACGCGATGGACCGAGTCGCCGAACATGACCATGTTCGTCAGGTCGTTGATTTCGGTCTGTGTGCGGCTCAGCGGCGAGATGAAAATGTCGGTCTGGATCAGAGGCGAGAGGTAGAGGTAGTTGTAGCCGACGTTCGTGCGCTTTGACGCACGGTAATAGCGCGAGTACGTGTCACCGGGAACGAGGTCCTCGTCGAACACGGCCTGAGTAGCGATGCCCAGCGTGTAGTCGGAGGGGCACTTGTAGATCCGGAACTCGCGGCCGTACGGAAGGATGAGCTGCACCCAGGTCTTGTCGTCCGCGCTTGTGGCGTCGAGCCGGTGGGTGTACCGCGAGAGCGCGTACCGGTCGTCGTAGTCGCCCATGTACAGCATTGTGCTCATCGCGACCTGCTTGAAGTTGTTGAGGCAGACAGACGCCTGCGCCTGCGCCTTTGCCCGCGTGAACACGGGGAAAAGGATCGCAGCCAAGATTGCGACGATCGCAACGACTATCAATAGCTCGATGAGCGTAAAAGCGTGCTTGCGCACCACTGTCCAGAACCTGGGCTGTGAACCCTATCCAGCGATTATATCACTGCTATCGTCGTGAGACAACGTAAACGCTTCGACGGTTCCCACGGTCTCGAACCCAAGTCCTTTGTACCAGGTTGCGAGTTCAGGCTCACACTGCAAGACAACGGGACGGCCCAGGTTCGAAGCCGCCGCCTGCACCGCCTTAACCAAACCTGAACCTAGCCCTTTTCGCCTCAGCTCCTGCCGAACGCACAGGTTGAACAGTCCGACCGAGGCTGGCTGTTCGACGAGCATGACGGCCGCGTCTGGGTCGCTGGCCGGCCCGACGCACCACACCGTGTGGGAGCTCGCGGCTGTAGACGCCGCGATCGTTTCCCGGGCCTCCCTCGGCATCCTCCAAAAAAACTGGCGGGCCATGAACGATGACACCAGCCTGCGGTCCCCCATCTCCGCCACGGCCCTCGCCCCGATCTCGCCAGGTGGTGGCGCGACGCTCGACGCCATACCGACGAGGTGTTGCCTGCTCTCGAATCCGCGCCGTTCCAATTGTTCCTTGAGGTCCGCTGGCGTGTCGCCGCTCATTGCGAAAACATAAAAACCGGAGCAGTCCTCTGCCTGTTCTTGCAACAGGTCTATCGCACGCTCGACGTCGCCCTCCTCAAGATCGAACCCTCCGGCGAAGTTGCAAAACGAGAAGTAACCGGGCCCGCGCACGAGCGTGAACCCCATCGGCTTCGTGACGACGGCGCCCTCGACTGCGCCGACGAGGCCGAGGTAGGTGGCGAGAGCGTTCTCCCGCACGAGCCGAGCGCGTGGATCGGTCAGAGTACGATGCTCCATAGCGCGCCTATCGTCGTCCGCTTCCGAAGCACGGTCACTCCGATCGCGAGGTTCTTACTTATCGTGTGACCGATGAACCCTGCGCCGCCTCGCGGCGTGATCATCACGGCCGCGAACGTCTCGCCGTTCGCCCTCAACCGCCACACGTCGATCCCCGCCATCACTTGCAGCCCCGTCTCGTCGTTGAGATTGATTCCCCACCTGATGGTTGGAGCGTAAAGGCTGTTCGGCGCGGCGAAGCCCGGTCCGCGAAATGTCTGGCTGAAGAAGCCTGCGACTGCGCGGACCAGTTTGTTCTGTACGAGCGCCCCACCGTAGTGGCCCGTGTCCAGCCAAGTCGACTGCACGTTCCCAAGGGCGCCGATCAGTTTTTCGGCGTCTGCCGGTGGCACGACCGTGTCGAACTTCGCGGCGATAACGTAGCTTGGGCGTGTGTCGGCCTTGTCCAGATAGTTGAGCGGCTCGATCCCGGCCAGTTCTTGCCGCACCTTCCCTTCCGTGTACCCCTGCCTCCTGAGCTCTTCCCGCTGTGAGACGACGCGCGAGGAGTGCCACAGGATGTGCGCGATGTCGGCCCCGCCGAGCAGGTAGCAGGAGGCCGCGAACCGGGGCTCGACCGCGAACGCGAGCGCGCTGACGAGGGCACCGAGGCTCGTGCCGGCTATGCCAATCTTGGTCTTGTCGAACTCGCTGCGCGATTCGATCCAGTCGACGGCCCGGCGAACGTCGAGCAGGCTTTGCCGCATGGTCGCCTGCAGCTTGTGCATGTCGGGCTCGACCGCCAGTTGGCCGGAGACCATCCCTTGCGGCGTTCGGTCGAGGTGGTAGGGCAGCGGCACGATCACCGACGCGACGCCTGCCTGTGCAAGCCGCTTTGCGATGTTGCGCTCGAGGCTGACGTCGCTCGCTCCCCAATAATGGAGCAGAACAACCACGGGAACGGGTCCGAACGTGCCTGTCGGAACGATGATGCGGGGACGGACAGTGTCGTTCGGTGCAATGCCCGAGACCGCTGCGGAGGGGAACGAGACCGAGTACTCGGTCGAGAATTCGCTTCGCGCCACTTCGCGCCATTGCTCGAACTCGATCCTGGGCGGTGGTTGCGCTATGTTGGACGGCTGGGCCAAAGTGAGACGGAGTCCCGCCAAGCACAGGAACCCAACTATGACCGCCTTCGTGATTGCCGCCGCCTTGAGCATCTCTCAGACCGCAACCAGTTTAGACAACCGGTTTGACGACGCGCTCGGCGTTGCGGGACTCTCGACGAAGACGGCCAGGTTCGACCCCGGGATCCTGTCGCTCTACGGGCAGGGCGATTTCGCGAGCCTCTACTTCAAGACCCTACACGAGAACCCCTGGCGCGCGCCGTTCTACATGGAGATGAACCGGCGGCTCTTGGCGGAGTCTGCGCCCGACCCTGGGGGCACCGTCTCGATCCTTTCGCGGCTGACCGGGCTCGGGAGCAGAAGGTCGCTGCTTGCCAACCCGACCGCGCGGTTCGAGCAGTTGGCGTCGGAGCCCGGCGCGCTGACTAAGGCCTTGCAAGCGATGAGGTCGGAAGGGCTCGTCACAAACGTGCCCACTTCGATTGCAGCCCCGCCCGAAGTTCAGCGTGCAGCCGCGCTCATGGTCTATGCAGCTCTCGACCTCGTGCGCTATCGGCGCGCTGCTTTCGCCGAAGTCGCGGACCTCGAGGAAGCGTATAGCCGCGAGACCACCGTACAGCCGAGCGAGGACGACCCGCAGGTCTTTCAGGAGCTCGTCGCTTTCTACCGGCTCGTCGAGATGAACTACATGTACGCGGCCGCGCAGGACATGGCTGCTGCGGTCGCCAAAGCACAGGAGACCGTACAGACAGTTGCGGCGACCGAAAAGTACGGTGTCCAAATCGAAACGCAGTGGGGGCGCATCGTGCTCAGCGGCGGAGGCGATTCGGTCCACGAGGGAGAAGAGCTGTTCGTTCTCATCGACACCGGGGGCAACGACACGTACATGAACGCGCCGTCGAACGGTTCCGTCAGCAACTGGATCAGCGCAGTCGTCGACACGAACGGGAACGACAAGTATTTGAGCGACAAGACGCTCACTGAATCGAACATCGCCGCGTGGGAAGGCCGGAAGGAAGGTAGGACGCTGCCGGGGCCGTGCAGCGCGACGTTTGGCCTGAGCTATCTCGTGGACAGCCGCGGATCGGACCGGTACCGCTCGCACAGGGCCGGGCTCGGCTCGGCCGCGTTCGGAGTGGCGATGCTGATCGACAAAGAGGGTGATGACCTGTACGACTCGTACGCCGATTCGCAAGGATTTGGGAAGTTCGGGATCGGCGTCCTTGAGGACCACGGGGGCGACGACCGATACCTGGGCTTCACTCAAATCCAAGGCGTCGGTCTGACCGGTGGGGTGGGCGCGGTCGTCGACCGAGGCGGCGACGACGTTTACATCGCGAACGACACGCTCATCGACTTCCCTTCACCGCAGAGCGCGCTTCACAACGTGAGCATGGCGCAGGGCGCTGGCTACGGCTACCGAAGCGATTATCTGACCGGGCACAGCCTGAGCGGTGGGATCGGGATCTTGTACGACATTTCTGGCAAAGACAGCTACCTGTGCGGAGTGTTCGGGCAAGGCACCGGATATTGGGAGGGGGTCGGGGTGCTCTGGGACGAGAGGGGCGACGACCGCTACCAAGGAATGTGGTACGTCCAGGGCGCGGCGGCGCACTACGCGTTCGGCTATCTCGAGGACCTTGCTGGAACGGACACATACATCGCGGAGATGAACATGGCGTTGGGAGCTGGGCACGATTTCAGCGTCGGGATGATGCTCGACCGCGCGGGCAACGACACTTACGCCGCGCCGAACCTCTCGCTCGGTGCGGGAAACGCAAACGGGATCGGCGTGTTCGCGGACCTCTTTGGCAACGACAAGTACACGACGACTGGTTTGACGCTTGGCAAGGCGAGCGAAGCGACCAAGGGCTCGATCCGCGAGCGCGGGCTGTGCCTCGGACTATTCTTGGACCTCGACGGCACCGACACCTACCCCCCTGCGTCGTCGTGGGCAAAGAACGGGGCGCGTGTGGCCAACTGGACCGACCGCGGCCCGTTCCCTCCTGAGAGCCAAGTCGGTGTGTTCTGGGACGAGGACCGGTAGACTGCCGGTCCAATGATCCCGATTCGGGACAACCTGGAGGCGCGAGAGAAGCCGCTCGTCACATGGACGCTGATAGGGCTGAACGTCTTCCTCTTCTACTGGGACCGAAACTGGGCTTGGGGCGGGCACAGTATCGTGTTCGCGGACCTAGCGATGCGGCCGAGCGAGGTCATCGCCGCCATAACGGGGAACGGCGACCCGTTCGAGCTCGGAAAGCTGTTCACCTCGATGTTCCTGCACGGCTCGCTGTGGCACCTGATCGGCAACATGCTGTTCCTCCTCGTGTTCGGCGAGAACGTCGAGCGCGCGCTCGGCGGGTTCCGGTTCGCGATCTATTACCTGTTCTGGGGGATCGTGGCGGCGGCGGCGCACATCTTCGTACACTCGTCGTCACCGATCCAGACACTTGGTGCGTCAGGTGCGATCGGTGGAGTGCTCGGCTGCTACTTCCTCTTGTTCCCCGGCAACCGTGTGCAGGTGGTCGTCCCGCCGCTGATCTTCTTCGTGTTCGCGCTGCCGGCGTGGGTGCTTCTCGCGTTTTGGTTCGTCTTCCAGGTGCTCGTTCCCCAGGCGGGGGTCGCAAATTGGGCACACGCCGGCGGATTCCTCGCGGGCATGATAACCGTCTTGGTCGCTGGGGGTCGCGCAAAGGTGCTCCGCGACACGGAGTTCCAAAAGGTCTTGCTGGAGGAAGATGATGAATAGGGTGCCGTGGTGGGTGTGGGTCTCCGTTCTGGGCTGCGCGGCGGCTTCGCTCGTGTCCTTGGCCGCTCGGCACAAGATGGAGGACTCTAATCGCGCTGTCGGCCTGATGATGGAGATGCTCGACATCGAGGCGATGGCGGCGGCAACCGGCATCGACCGAGCCACCGCTCTGAAGGAGCTCAAGGAACACGGCTTGACGGGTGTCGCGATCACCGAGGACACGATCGGCGACCTCGTCCGCAAAGGGCGGCTCGTTCTCGAGACCGACGGTTCTGCGCTCGTCATCCGGGCCGTGGGCGACCTCGGTTCGAGGTGGGTCAAGCCCGGAACGCCGGAGCCGCGCTTCATCGGATCGCAATACCAGCGCGACCTGTACCACCTCGACCGGGTTGCGAAGGCGCTTTCGCGCCGCGGTTTCTACGATCTGGGTGCGGTCAACGTGCCGTACGGGGTCCGGTATCCGACTTCGATCAGCGTCGACCGCGACTCGTCGCTCGACGTGTCGGCTGTGCTCGTCGGAATCGACCCGCGAGCGGCCTACGAAGCGAAGGAGGCTGGACTCGTAGTGGTCGCAAGGCACTTCAACGAAGTCGGCTCGAACGAGCGGACCATCGTTGGTTCATTGCGCGACTCGTCATTGGCCGGCGCGACCGCGTATCTGATCGGTGGCGACCAGGCGATCGGAAACAGGATCCTGATCGCAGCGACCGAGGAGACGCTCAGTGCTCTCAAGATGACGTACCTGTCGCCTGAGTTCGTTGCGCTCGGCGGCGATACGTATCTGCGCAACAAGCTCAGGGCACAGACGTTGCGGCTCCACTCCATCAACCAACTGGAGGCGGAGACGATGTCTCAGAGCGAGCTCGACGAGCGTTTTGCGAAGGCCTATCGCGAGAGATCCGTGCGCTGGCTGCTCTTGCGGCCGACGAGCAAAGCGAGCAGAAATGTGCTCGACCAGGCCAGCGAGACGCTGATGAGCATCGGTGACGCAGTGAGGGCCGCGGGAGGTGAGGTCAAAGAGCCGCACCCGTTCGTGGATCCCAACGTTTCGCCATGGCTGATCGGTGCAATCGCCGCGCTCGCATTTCCTGCCGTGCTTTGGACGATCTTTGCGGCGTTCGGCAATAACTGGTTCTCGTACGTTTCGGGCTTCATCGCGCTGGGCATCACCGGCGCGTCCTTCGTTGGCGAGTACCGCGAGTACGCGTCGCTGATGATCGCAATCCTGATGCCCGTGCTCGGATACCTCGTGATCGCGTCGATGGAAAGGGGGCGGCGGTATCCGGTCGTCGCTTACATTCTGATGAGTGCGGTGAGCCTCGTCGGTGGCCTTGCCGTCGGTGGGATGATGGTGGGGATCGAATACACGCTCCGGGTGAGCGCGTTCAGCGGCGTGAAGCTCGCGATGTTCCTGCCGGTCCTCATCGTGGGCTGGATCGTACTCAAGCAGCAGGGCCCGATCCGGGAGACCTTGAGCCGTCCGGTCACATGGGCAGCGGCGACGGTCACCATCCTCGGGCTCGTGGTGATCGCGCTCCTCGCGCTCAGGTCAGGGAACGAGAACCCGTCGGCAGTGTCGTCGCTCGAGCTACAGATAAGGTCGCTCCTCGACAACCTCTTGCACGTGCGGCCCCGCTCCAAGGAGGTCGCCTTTGGACACCCTGCGCTCGCAATTGCGCTTTGCCTCATGGCCTACAGGCCGAACCTCAGGGGCTGGGCGGCGTTGCTGCTGTTGGCGGGAATGGTCGGGCAGACGAGCATCGTGAACACGATGTGCCACCTTCACACACCGGTCCTGCTGAGCCTAGCGCGCATCGGGGTCGGGCTAGCCCTCGGCGGTATAATCGGCGCTCTCGTGTGGGTAGTCGCAAGGCGCTTAATGCCTGCCGAGAAGACCGCGGAATAAGATGGCGAAGCGCCTCGTGCTGGCTGGCTACTTTGGAAGGGGAAACCTGGGTGACGATGCGATCCTCCTTGGGTTCGTCAATGGCGTAAAGGACCTCGGCTACCAGTACACTGTCGTCTGCGGCGCGCCCGAGTTCCTCATGCGCGATTACGGAC
This sequence comes from Fimbriimonadaceae bacterium, assembly GCA_025451715.1. GTDB lineage: Bacteria > Armatimonadota > Fimbriimonadia > Fimbriimonadales > Fimbriimonadaceae > JADFMN01. Next base: position 8,822 of record JANWJY010000062.1, read on the forward strand.
TGCGCGGTGTGAGCCATCTCGACTTCAAAGCGATCCGCACCATGATCGAGCAGTGCGACGCGCTCGTGTTCCCCGGCGGGAGCGTGTTCCAAGACGTGAGCAGCGTGCGCAGCGTCGCCTACTATGCTGACCTCGTCAAGATGGCGAAGAAGGCGAACAAGAAGGTCGTCATGCTCGGCCAGGGCGTTGGCCCGCTCAACAGGTTTCTCGGAAAGCGGCTCGCGGCGACGGCGTTCCAATCTGCGGACGTGATCGCGGTGCGCGACCGCGGATCGGTCGCAAGCCTTCAGGAGCTCGGAGTGACTGGAAAGCCTCGTGTCACTGCGGACATGGCGTTCTTGCTACCAGAACCGGCGCTCGACTCAGGGCTCCAACAGTTCGGAGTCGGCGACATGAAGTCGGTCGGGCTCTCCGCACGCCCCTCGGGCAACGATCGGGGAAAGCAGGTTATCAAGGTGTTCAGCAGACTGATGCGACTGCTCTTCGAAAACGGCTGGGTGCCGGTCATGATCGAGATGGACCGGGAGATCGACCGTCCCCTTTTGGACAAGCTAGGCAAGGAGTTCGGCGGAAAAGTGCCGGAGATCAGGGGCCTGACGAGCCCAATCCAGCTTCAACAGAGGTTCCAGCGGATGGACGCGGTGCTCGGTATGAGGCTCCACGCCGGTATTCTCGCGGCGACGGTCGGGGCGCCTGCGTACATGGTGAGCTACGACCCAAAGGTGACCGCCTTCGCGAACGCAATGGGGTACCCGACCCCTCAGAACATAGAGACGACGACCGCGGAGCGGATTTTCGACAGCTTCCAGTCCTTCATGAGAGACCGCGACCGCACGGTCGACATGGTCAAGCGCAAGCGCGATGAGTTTTCAATCCTGGCCAAAGAGAACATCGATGTGCTCGTCTCTTCCGTCGGCACGTAGCCTGGCGGCGGCCGCGCTGCTTTGTCTGTTGCCCGCGCTTTCGCACTCCCAGGCGGGCATGAGGCTCCCGCAATGGCTGCAGAAGGACATCGTCAACCGAATCAAGATCTCGGGCTATCGCAACCTCTCGTACCACAAGCACCGAGTGACGGGCGACGGAGAGGCGTTCGGACAGGGCAACTACGGCGGCCCGGGCAACAAGGACTTCACCGACTTCGGCCACGTGCGCGTGTCAGGGCAGGACGTGCTCGGCTCGATCAACTTCGACTTCGTGATCCAAGACTCGCGGTTCCAGGACCCGCAGGGTCAAAAGTTCAGCATCGACTACGACCGTGGGCCGTGGCTGGTCAACCTGGGCGACATCCGTGGAAGCGTGCTGAACACGAACCGTTTCGCGACGTTCACTAAGACCCTCAATGGCGCATCGCTCGGTTATGAGTCCGGCGGGTTCCGCGCCAAGACCGTGTTCAGCGACGTCAAGGGCGCACCGCGCACGGTAACGATCCCCGGCACCAACACGGCCGGCCCGTACTACCTGCAGAGCGCACAGATCGTGCGAGGATCAGAACGGATCGAAGTGGACGGCGTGCCGCAGACGCTCGGGCAGGACTACATCATCAACTACGAGATCGGGTCGATCACGTTCGTCAACCGTTCGACGGGCGAGGCCAAGATCATTCCTCCGACGAGCACGATCGTGGCATCGTACGAGGTGTTCGGCTTCTCCGGTTCGCGCGGTCGTGTGCAGGCGGCCGGTCTCGCATACAGCTTCTTCGACTTCGTCACGCTGGGCGTGACCGGGATGCAACAGATCAAGGGTGGAAGCGGCGGGCTTTCGACCCGACTCGAGAAGTTCCAAGGGTTCGGGCCTCCGTCCACGCCGTACTTTCTCCAGTTCGAGCCGCTCTCGACAGAGCCGATCGTCATCCGCGTCAACGGCATCCTTCAGACCGAGGGAGTGGACTACTTCTTCGATCCCGACAACCCGAGCATCTTCTACTTCACGCGCTTCATGCCC
>JANWJY010000063.1 GCA_025451715.1 Fimbriimonadaceae bacterium
CCGACGAAGGTCGGGACGCCGCCGATTTCTTTACGAAGGGGCTAGTGGTCTTTGCTCTTTCCCTTGCTCTTGCTTTTGCCGTTTCCCTTGCCGTTGCTCTTTCCACTGCTCGTGCCGCTGCTCTTACTGTCGAACGAAACGCTCGGGCCGTTTCCACTCGAGCGGACCCAAATCCTACCGTCATCCTTGTGAGACTTCGGGTAATTCTTTGCGTACCTCACTTCACGCTCGCGCACCGCCCTCCAGTAACCGTCGTAATAGCGATCGTGGACGACGTACACCGGTTCGTGTACGACGTACACTCGCTGCTTCGGACCCTTATACTTCTTCGGGTAGTAGCGGTAGTAGTGGCAGTCGTCGTAGTAGAAGTCGTCTCGGCCGTAGTACCGGCCATAGTAGGGGTCCCCAGATCGGACGCTGAGGATCATCTCGTTACCTGAACGGTCGACCGTCCTGTACTCGATTGCCGCTGACACCTGCGTATTGCCGTGGCGGCCCGAGTCGTTCGAATCTGCCGTCAGGATCATGACGGCTGCAACAAAAGCGAGAAAATTCATTTTTGTTACCTCCATCTAAGCCGACGACCCTAGCACCGCGAGTGTTTCATCGGTTACCCCCACTTGAAGCAGAAAGCCCCGGGACCTTTTAGTCCCGGGGCTCAGGTTCAATGGAGCCTATTTCTGCTTGACAAGCTCGGCCACGAGCTCGCGCATGCGCTTCTCGTTGAAACCGACCATGACTTCTTTCACTAAGCCGTCTCGGCCGACGATGAAGAAGGTCGGGTAACCGGGGACCTTCCAGTCCTTGCCGATCTGGTCGTTGCCGTACGTGAACGCGTATGTGTACTTGTGCTCGTTGACGTAGTTGACCGCGTTGTCCTTGGTCTGCGTCTTGTTGCCGGCGCCGTCCTTCTCGGCCAAGTTCGCACCGATGATCTCGAACCCGTTCTTGCCGTGCTCTTTCCAGATCTCTTCGAGCTTAGGAGCAGCGGCCTTGCAAGGGCCGCACCAAGTGGCCCAGAAGTCGAACACGACGACCTTGCCTTTGATGTCCTTGTTCGTGATGACCTTGTCGTTTAGCAGCCTCATCTCGAACTTCGGCAGTGGCTTGCCTACGGCCTCCTTGACGGCCGCAAACGGGTCTTCCCTGGGGGTGGACGCAGCCTGCTGGGCAATGGCCACCGTGGCGGTCGCCAACACGGCGAGCGATGCGAAAACGAGTGATTTGATCTTCATTTCTCTTTCCTAGCCCATTAAACTCGTTTATGGGCCGCTGGTGTTCCTCATGTAGGGACGTCAGGGCGTTAGGGCGGGTTCAGCACCCGCCCATTCGGCGTCAGCTGCTAATGAACTCGGGCGGGATGCGGAACTCAGTGTCCCCGTCGAGGACCTCGATATAGTTCGCCTGGCCCCAGTGGTAAACCATGTTTGCGTTGGAGATGCCGGCGGCGAACCTGGCGGGGTAGGTGCCAAACGGGAGAGCGATCATTTTGTCGAGCTCGCCGTCCTGCATGCCTTCCAAGGCCCCTGCGAGGTCGTTTGCGCTGTCTATGATCGCTTTGGGGGCCTTGGAGGGCTCCGAGATGAGCGCGCCCTCTATGGGCTTAGGCTCCTCGCCTCTGAGCAGGGCGGCGACCATGTGGTTCAGCTTGGCGCACTCCTCGGCCTGTTCGAGCATGGAACGGCCCGAGCCCTTGGCGGCAGGCTTCCAGTTCAAATCACACTTTGTCGACTCCAGACAGTAGGAGAACAGGCGGCCGTTCCCCCTGACGTCGTCCGCGAGGAACTTACAAATGGTGTTAGACATGTGTCTAGTATATTCGGGTACTCCCACATGGTGTCAAGGGTCGTTTTGATGTCCCGGTCGAGACTAGTCGGGAAGATAGACTCGCAGCCATGTCATCGAGCGTTCGCCTTGGGCCGGACACCAACCAGTCCCTGGGCATCGGGGAGTTCGTCGTCGCGTTCATGCGGGGAGATCTCGGCCCTGGCCCTTCCGAGGCGGTGCTCGAGCGGGTCCGGATGTTCCACACGGACTCCGTGTTGTGTGGACTATCCGCCCTGGCGCTACAAACCAACGCCCCGATGGTGCTGCACCGCGAGGCGCTCGGCTATCCGGACGCGCGCGGCGCGACGGTCTTCGGGTCCAGCGTCCGCGTCGCGCCAGAGAAGGCGATCGCCGCGAACTGTGCGGCCGTGCGCGAGTGGGATAGCAACGGCACGAACTTCGGGTATCGCCCGTCACTCGGCCACATCGCCGGAGAGTTCGGCCACAATGATTTCTATCCCGTCGTTATCGCGGCGTGCCGGCAGAACGGGCTGGACGGCCCGACCGCGCTAAGGGCCATGGTGCTTCTCGACGAGATCAGGGGGCGCCTCGCCGAGGTGTTCTCGCTCAAGAGCTATAAGATCGACCACGTCGTGCACGGGGCAATCGCCTCGGCAGCGGTGTACGGCGCACTGATGGGTGCGACGCCCGCGCAGATCGAGAGCGCGATCGGGATGTTCGTCGCACACTACGTCCCGTGGCGGGCGATCCGCGCGGGGAAACAGCTTTCTGATTCGAAGGGGGCTTCTGCAGCGATTTCGACGGAGGCGGCGGTGCTTTGTATGAAGCGGTCGATGGCTGGGTTCGTGGGTCCTCGCGACATCTTTCGCAACCCGGAGGCGATCTTTAGGTTTTTCGAACCGACGACTTCCGGTTCGGATCGTTGGAAGGAGCAAGGGGACTCGCCGTTCGAGCTGGTGCTGTCGCACTCAGGCGACGACTTCGCGGTGATGGGGATGCACTTCAAGCTCGGGCTGTACGAGCACCAATCGGCGGGGGCGTTGCAGGGCGTGATCGACTTACTTGTGGCGAATCCGTCGCTGATCGCAGGGGGAGGAGAGGGCGTCGGGGGGATCACAATCGTTGCGTACGAGCCCGCGTTCGGGATCATTGGCAACCCGATGAAGAAGGATCCGAAGACGCGGCAAAGCGCGGACCACTCGATGGCGTACATCGTCGCGACGCTGTTGCGAAAGGCGATTGAGGCAGGCTCGGTTCAGTCCTCGTCCGACGAGGCGTGGAAGGCGCTGATGCTCACGCCGTACGACTATCAGGTGTCTGATTCTGCGATCCACCGTCCGCTGACGCGGTCCATCATGTCGCGCATCGACTTCCAGCACGGCGGGCAGGAGTACGACTCGAAGTATCCGGACGGGATTCCTACGAGCGTGCGCATTGGCGAGCTCGACTCAGGTCTCGTGATGTACCCCGCTGGCCACGCGCGCAATACTTCTGCGGACCTGAACGGGATCCTGCGGCACAAATGGCGGATGCTCGGTGAGATCGCGCTGCCGGACGGTGGAGACGCGGACGGGCTGGTCGAGAGGCTCGAAGGGATCGGCTCGTTGGGCGCTCAAGACGTTGCCGGACTCTACGACGTCACGACAGCGGAGCGGCCGGGTTACGAAGGTGGCGAAGAGTCGACGATGGACGACTGAGTTCAGAGTGCAGAGTGAACCAATCCGCTGTATCATGAGGCCATGTTCGTCTTCGTGCTCATGACTGCATTCCAGAGTCCAGAAGTGTTCTCCGACGGCTTCGAGTCCGGAAAGCTGGACGCGTGGGGCGACAATAGGGGCACGATCGAGATCGTCACCGACGCTCCATACGAGGGGAAGAGCTGCGTCAAGTTCACCGGCGAGGTCGGCACGGGCGAGGGCGCTCACATCGTCAAGTGGTTCATGCCTGGCTACGACGAGATCGCGGTGAAATGGGCGGTGAAGTTCGCGCCAGACTTCGACCAAGGCAACCACATGCATCTCTGCGCAGTCGGCGGCAACCGTACCGACAACAAATGGTCCTCGATGGGGCAAGCGGGGAAGAAGCCGACCGGCACCGACTTTTTCGTCACAAACCTCGAGCCGTGGAGCGACTGGGGGCGGAACCCGAAGCCGGGGCAGCTCATGTTCTACTCGTACTGGCCGGACATGGTGAAGTCGCCGGACGGCATGTATTGGGGGAACAATCTGAAGTCCGACCCGCCGATCATAGTGCCGCGTGGCAAGTGGGTCGTGATGTCGATGTGGATCAAGCTGAACACGCCTGGCGCTTCAGACGGCGAGCAGGCGTTCTGGTTGGACGGGGTCAAAGGCGGGCATTGGAAGGGGATCCGTTTTCGCAGTTCCGACGTCCTCAGGCTCAACTCGCTCTCGCTTGATCTTTACTTGCACGACTCCAAGAAGGTGAATGTCGCATGGTTCGACGACGTGGTCGTTTCACTTGAAAAGTTTACGTGGATGAAGTGAGCTGACTCTCACCGCTTGAATGGAACGCTCTTGAACTCAACGACCCTCTTCGGTCGCGCACGAAGGGTGAACTTTCGATCTGCGCTCCGCGAACTCAGGCCATACACACTAAAGAGGTCTTTGCCTTTGAACGCCTTGTCGTAGTCTTCGCCGCGGATGTGCTGCTTGACCGTGCTCGGGAGCAGCTTCGCGTCTTCGGCAGGGTCGTTCGTCACGATCTCGAGCTCCATCTCGCGCAGGGCGATCGGAAAAGTGACCGTGAAGAAGTAGCCCTTGTAGTCGACGATGGTCTGTCGGTCGTCGACCATCTTGAAGTCGCTGTACGACTGCCAGCGCATCTTAACGTCGATCGCCCCGTCGGCGAACGTCGTGTCCTTGCCGAACGCGAACTCCGCCAGATTCACCCAACCGCCTCCGGGCACCTCAAGACGGAAGTCAAACGTGTCACCTTTGTACTCCTTGGGGAGGATCGGCTTGATGATCCGCATCTCGCCGACGTAGGCGCTCGCCCCGGTACCGACCAGTGGGCGTGTCTCGGAGAGCATCACCGAGAACGTCTTGTTGATGTCCTCGCGCACGTCGTTCCCTTCGGTCAGGATTGGAGAGAGGCGGAACGCCATCGCGAACGTCCTCTTGTCCTTGTCCAGGCCGTACTCCTTACGCAGGTTGTTCGGCCTCTCTGGAAGATCCATGATCTCCCAGAACAGCTTTGTCAGGACGCCGTCAAGCAGGCGTCCTGATGCGTTCCAGACCGTGTCTACGGGATAGTTGGCGAGGTCGCACGCGCCGACAAGCTCGATAGTCTCTCCAGGAGCTAAGGTTGCTTTTCCGTCGGTAGCAGCGATGAAAACGGTCGGCCTCAGACCGAACTTAGCGAGCACGGTCTCAGGCGCGGCGTCTTGCGGGACAGCCGTCTGGGCAATGAGCGTGAACGCACCGATCAGGGCCAAGTTCATTTTCAACCTGATTTTAGCACCCTATGGATGTTTATTTCGGTCCGTAAGTTCGGACATACTGCCCCAAATGTTGAGTTCTCTCCTTGCCTACGCTCTGATCGTCCTACAGGACCAGCAGCGGCCGCCCGTCAGCTACCCGCCGAGCAAGGAACTGGAGTACAAGGCGCACATGCTGCCGAAGGTGGCGCCGATGCCTGCTTCTGTGCGGCTGGATGGGTTCGGAAAGCGGACGCGCATGGAGGCCGACAGCATCTTCCAAAAAGTGATGTGGCGCAGCGTGGGCAGCGAGATCCAGGGTGGCCGCGTCGTCGACGTCGAGAGCCCGATGTCCGAGCCGCTCACGCTCTACATCGCCTACGCGACCGGAGGGCTTTGGCGCACTGAGGACGACGGCATCACGTTTACGTCGTTGTTCGACAAGTACAGCAGCAGTGCGATCGGGGACCTGGCTGTTACCGCGGACGGAAAGACGCTCTGGCTTGGGATGGGAGAGAACAACTCGGCGAGAACGCACTACACGGGCACGGGAGTATTCAAGAGCACCGACCGCGGCGCAACGTGGGAGCACATGGGCCTGGCCGACTCCCTGCACATTGGTCGGATCGTGATCGACCCAAAGAGCACGAACACGCTGTACGTCGCTGCGATGGGCGGGCAGTACAGCGAGAGCCGTGACCGCGGGATCTACAAGACCACCGACGCAGGCAAGACCTGGAAGCACGTCCTAGCGATCGACGACTACGCGGGCGGGATCGACCTTGTGATGAAGCCCAACGACAGCCGTGTGCTCTATGCGGCTCTGTGGGGACGCGACCGTCGCGCGTGGAACATCTTGGAGGCCGGCCCGGGCGGCGGCATCTACAAGTCAACCGACGCGGGCGAGTCTTGGACGCTGATCAAGGATCTGCCAAGCGGGTTTGCCGCGGGCCGCGCAGGCCTGGCTGTCTCACCAGCCGACCCGAACCGCGTGTACGTGTACATGGACACCTACCAGGGCGACCCCGACACGCAATGGGACGACGAGCGCGTGCCGAGCGGCCAACTGACTGTGTGGCGATTCTGGCGACTCACCGACGACCTGCTCAAGGAGGTTCCCGAGCAGGTGCTGAAGGACTTCCTGCGTTCCCGGATCCCGACGACGGCAAACCTCGACGACACGGTGGCGAAGATCAAAGCCGGGACGATGGGGGTGATAGACACCGCCAAGCTGATGGTCGAGCGCACGCCGAACATCTTCCAACTCCGCCAGACCCTGTACAAGATCTATATGACCAAGGACAACGGTCGCACGTGGACACCGATGGCGACAATGGGCGATCAAATGAACTACTACACGGGACGCATCAGTGCGAACCCGAAGAACGCCGACGAGATCTACGTTACGGGCAACCAGACTCTGCACTCGATGGACGCAGGTGCCTCGTTCCGGGTGATCGCGCGGCGCAATCATGTCGACAAGCACGTGCTCTGGATCGACCCGCGCAACACGAACCGGGTCATCGACGGCAACGACGGCGGTCCGTACCTGAGCATGGACCACGGTGAGACGTGGCGGCACCTCAACACGATCTCGGTCGGCCAGTACACGACGATAGCCGTGGACACAAAGACCCCGTACCGCATCATCGGCGGCATGCAGGACAACGGCACGCTGCGCGGACCGAGCACCTATCGCCCTGGCTTCAACGACCTGACCGACTGGGAGACAGTGGGCGGCGGCGACGGAAGCATGATCGCCGTCGACCCGCGCAACGGCGGCGACCAGATCTACGTGTCGTCGCAGTTTGGTTCGTTCAGCGCGTTCAACTCGGTGACGGGGCAGCGGTGGGGTTTACGGCCGACGGGGCAGCGGCTAAGGTTCAACTGGATCGCACCGATCTCGATCAGCAAGCACCACCCGGATATCATCTACATCGGCTCGCAGCACTTGCACCGCTCGTTCAACCAGGGTCGCAATTGGGAGACGATCAGTCCTGACCTCACGAAGGCGAAGCAGGGCGGAAACGTCCCGATCTCTACGCTCACTGTCGTGGACGAGAGCCCGTTCAAGTTCGGCGTGATCTACACGGGAGCGGACGATGGTTCGGTGAAGGTGACGAAGGACGGCGGCGTGACGTGGGAGGACATCGCGACGCCTGCGACCGAACGCTGGGTGACGCGGATCGTCGCGAGCAAGCACGACGCGGGGAC
>JANWJY010000064.1 GCA_025451715.1 Fimbriimonadaceae bacterium
GATGAAGTCCAGCGCGGCGACGAGGAAGATCATCACCGGCACCGGCGTCGAGTAGAGGTACGTGCTGGGATCGTAGGGGTCGAGCGCAAAAGCGCGAGGATCGAAAAGCTGGGCCTTCACAACCATCAGGAGCGCGAACGCGGACAGCACCCCAAGCAGCCAGCTCCCAGCGAGAACGACCATGATCTCTGAAAGCACGCGCCCGAGGATCGCGCTCTTTCGATAGCCCAGCGCCTGCAGCAGACCGAACTCCTGCACGCGCTGCGACTGGTAGATGTTCATCAGCATCCCCATCATGATCGTGAGCACGACCACGAGGCTCGCGATCACGACGTTGAGGATCGTGTACAGCGTCCGGAACGCCGTCTCTGTCTGAGTCTCGAGGTCGGAGAACGCGTACAGCCGCGCGCGATCGCCCTTGAACTCCTTGAGCGCCCACTGGTCGAGCACCTCTTGGTCGACGAGGTTGCCTGTGAACACGAGCAGCACGTCGACCGGCGGGAAGTGGAACTGCCTGTGGTACTCGATCGGCATAAACATGATCCACTCGTTGCTCTCCACGATCCCGACGACCTTCACAGAGAACGGAGAGTAGGAGTCGGACTGGCTGGGGCCAAGCAGCTCGTCGCCTAGATCGATCCCGAGGTTCGTCGCGACGGGGCGACTCACGACCGCCTCGGGCATTCCCACGTTCGGATAGTCGCCATCTGCCAGCTCGCCACCGAGCTTTTGCACGTAGTAGCGCATGTCGTCCTGCTCGAAACCGAACACGACGAACGGCCACTTGCCGACTATGCTGTCGACCATCGCGGTGTTCGCGCGGCACACGACGACCTTCTCGATCGGTACGGGCGTGCTCTCGTCGAGCCGCTGACGGATCTCGTCAAGCTGCGACTGGTCGCCGCGCGGGCTGACGCCGAGCGAATAGCGCGAATAACTGTAGATCGTCTTGACCGAGAGCGGGATCGAGTTCATCAGTGAGACGATCCCGGCGATCAGCATCACTGCGAGCGTGATAACGAACAAGAGCGGCAGCGTCTTGCCCGGGTTGCGCCACAGGTAGGTCAGCGGGGAGAGCGGGGGCAGCGCGCGCCTAGCGATCTCGCCTGTACCTCACAAAGACTTCGTCGCCGAACTGCGCGCATGAGACGAGGCGGAACTGAAGCATCTTGTCCCTTGGCAGCGGCTTTCCGCCAGCGTAAGTCGGCACGTCTCGCCCGAGCTTAACTTTCGGAGCGACGGTAAGGAAGAGCTCGTCCACAAGGTCCTCGTGCAGGAGAGAGGCGTTGATTTCGCTTCCGCCCTCGAGCAGGAGTTTCTGGACCCCGTGGTCTCCTCGCAAAACACTCAAGAGCAACCGCCACTCGATTCGATCAGTTCCACACTCGATGACTTTGATGCCGCCGGGCACTTTCGTGCCCTTCGTCGTCGCAATGAACGCGTTCTCGGGCTCGTCGGTGAAGAATCGGCGGTCCGTCGGCACATCGCCGCTCGCGGACGCAACGATACGCTTCAGTCCCTTGGGATAGTGTATGCCCCTTGTCGCCCGCAGCGATCCGGCGCCGATCAGAACCGCGTCCGCCGTGCGCTCGATCTGTCGCATCGTCGCATGGTCCAGCTCCGAACCCAGGTCCTGCACCGGCTCGTCCCGTCCGCCGCTCACGGTCTTGCCGTCGATCGTCGCGACCATGTTGATATAGACGTAGGGACGATCAGGAGGAGCCGTGCCGAATTCGAGGCGAGGATAGACGCCTTCCTCGGAGATCATGGGAAGATTGTGACCCAGGACTGCTGGACTCTAACCACGAGTCCCGAGCCCTGTCCTTACGCGGCGTCGGACCGCTGGAAGCGCGGGTCGGCTATGCGCAGCAGGTCGGTGACCGTGTTCGCGTCGTCCGGCGCAATCGCGTACCCGATCTGTACCGTAACGGGCCCGTTAGGAGCGATCCGCGAGACCAACCACTGCCGGCACTTCTCGCCGATGCGCTCCCGCATCTGCACGACGTTCGGCCCTGTCGAGGGAAGCACGACGCCGAACCCGGTCGAGCCGTATCGGCAGACCACGTCGAGCGACCGTACCGAGTCCTTGAGGAACTCTGCCGCGTCGGTGAGGAAGTCTGAGACGCTTGCATCTCCGTAGAACCCGGCGAGCGACTTCAGGCCCGAGAACTCGATGAGGAGGACGGACATCACTCCTCCCGTGCCCGAAAGGCGGTGCACCTCTTCGGTAAGGCGCGAGTGAAAATGGTCTTCGTTGTAGATGCCGGTCACTGGGTCGATCACTTCGTTCCTCGCCTTTGGCTCGTCGCGCCGGAGGATGGCGTCCATCGCGTCCTCCTCGGTCAGGATCCTCCGGAGCTTTGCGAGAGACTGCCGAAGAATGTGGGAGACATAGTTGCAAGAGATGCCCAGCTTGTGCGCGATCTCGGTCTGATTGAGCGAGTCGAAGTGGAACATGACCAGCACTTCGCGCTCCAGATCGCGGAGCTGCTGCATCGCGGTCTCAAGCACCACGCGATCCTCGACAGACATCTGTGCCGCGCAGAAGTCGGCGGCGTCAAGACGGTCGACGTCGGTCTCGGAGTCCTCATCGTCCATAGGCGTGACGTCGAGCGACCCTACGCGCAGTAGTTCCTGCGTCGCATAGACCTCACGTACTGTGGACTCGCTCAGCCCGATGTACTCGGCGATTTCGCGCTCCGAGGGCGCGTCGCCAGTCTTGGCCTGCATCATCGTCGCGGCCTTTTGGACCTTGTGCCGAAGTTCCTGCAGCCACGCGGGCTGGCGGATCGTCTGTGAGCGGTCCCGGAGATAGTGCTTGATCTCGCCCGCAACGAGGTGCGTCGCATAGGTGTTGAAGCGAACGCCGGCCTTCGGATCGAACTTGCTGAGAGCGTTGAGCAGCCCGATGTAACCGACCTGCGTGAGGTCGTCCTGCTGCTCGATCCCCCGGAACCTTCGCGCGATCCGCTCGACCATCGGCCCGTAGTGCACGATGATCATGTCCTTTAAGTCAGGACGCGGGTCTTCGAGGAACTGGGCGACGAGCTGTTCGCCGTCCACCGTGCTTCTTGTCAAACCTTCCGACATAATCCAGTCCGTTGCCAAAATCCTCGGTGCGCTACCATGCCGCGCCCCCAGCCTGCCCATCCTGGGCCGGCTGTCGCACCCGCGCCGCCAAATCGGCGCGAGTGCGATGGCCTAGTCAGTTACTGTACGCTGTTGACCAGCTTGAAGATCGGGGTCATGACAGAGATCGCGATGAAGCCGACCACGACGCCGAGGAAGATGATGAGCATCGGCTCGATCATCGAAGTCAGGCCCTTGATCGTCGTCTCGACCTCACCGTCGTAGAAGTCGCCGACCTTGACGAGCATCTCGCTCAGGCGTCCCGACTCCTCACCGACGTCGATCATGTGCGTGACCATCACCGGGAAGAGGCCCGACGCGGCGAGCGGCTCGCTGAGCTTCTGGCCCTCTCGGATGCACGCGCGCGTTTCGTCGATAGCTTCGGTGAGCACCATGTTGTTCAGGGTCTCGCCGACGATCTCAAGGCTGCGCATCATCGGCACGCCGCTGCTGATCAAGGTGCCGAACGTGCGGCAGAACCGAGCGATGCTCATCTTGAGCGTCAGCTCGCCGACGACCGGGAACTTGAGCTTGAAAAAGTCCGTCTGGTAACGGCCGCGCGGAGTCTTGGCGTACGCCTTGATTCCAAAGATTGCGCCACCGACCAAGAGCAGAATGACCCACCACTTGGAGTTCATAAAGTCGCCGATCGCGAACAGCGCTGCGGTGACGGGCGGCAGCGTCGCGTTCATACCGTCGAAGATCTCTTTGAACTTCGGAAGCACAAAGCTGAACAGCACGAACAGCATGAGCTGAGAGAAGATCAGGACGAGCACCGGGTACATCATCGCACCCTTGATCTTCGATCGGACCTCGGACTCGTACTCGAGGAAGCCTGAGAGTCGATCGAGGATCGTGTCCAAAATACCGCCGAGCTCTGCGGCGCGGATCATGTTGACGTAAAGCTTGTTGAACACGTGGGGGTGCTTCGCCATCGAGTCGTGCAGCGTGAGGCCGCTCTTGACGTCGAGAGTCACCGACTCGAGCGCGGGCCGGAGCACGGGGTCCTTCGTCTGGTTCGTCAGGATCTCCAGACACCGAAGGATCGGGATGCCGGCGTCGATCATCGTCGCGAACTGACGCGAGAAGACCACGAGGCTCTTGAGCTTGAGCTTGCCGCGGCGAGAAGATGAGGTCTTGCGTTTCTTGGTCTCCCTGACCTCGACTATCTGCATCGACTGCTCGCGCAGCTTATTAAGGACGAGGGCCTCGTTGTCGGCCTCCATCACGGACTTCACCGTCCGTCCACCCGCGTCTACTGCTGTGTAAGCGAAATATGGCATGGGCCCTTCACCGCGAGGCTGATGCCATAAAGCTGGCACGGCCTCACACTGTCAAATTGTCGGCAGGCGGGCGGCCTTATCTGTAGGCTAAGCGGCCCAGGTCTGAAAACCGGTAGGAATCCGGCCCAGTTTGAGCCTCAGGACTCGATTTCGGCCAGGATGTGCCGAAGGTTTTCCGCATCCTTCGTCACCTCCCTGATCCTTCGGGCGAACTTGGTCGCCTCCTCACGGTCGCCGGCACGCTTGGCCGCCAAGGCGTAGTTGATGGCGATCAACAGCGAATTCGGCATGTTCGACAGTGCGAGCTTCATAAGGTCATATGCCTCGCTCTCCCTGTCTTGCCCGGCCAGCGCAGTGCACAGCTCGCCGTACACCGGTTCGCACGCGGGATACATCTCGAGCGCCTTGCGAGAGGCGAGCTCGGCCTGGTCGAACTGGTTGAGGTTGTTGTGCACGGAGGCCAGGATCCCCCAGAGCTTCCAGTAGTCTGCGAGCCACGTCTTGAGCGGGCTGAGTTCCGCGAGCGCTCCGGCGAAGTCTCCCGACTCAGCGCGCTTGGTCGCCGACTCCACGATCTCCACGCGCTTGGGCTGCTCGAGCTCGATCAGCCACGCGCTGGTCATCGCGCGCGTGTTAGGGTCAGGATTAGCCGCCAAGATGTCTCGAAGGACCTTGGGGACCTCAAACTCTCGGCCCGCAGCGGCAAGAGTCTGCGCGTACTCGCTCAGCACGCCGATGTCGGTCGGTACCGCGTCGAGAACGTCCTCATAAAGGTCCATCGCGGCGTCGAGTTGGCCGTCCTGCATCAAGAAGGGAGCGAAGTACCGCTTGACCAAGATCGGGTCCTCGAGCAGTTCGATCGCGGTCTCAAAGGTGCGCTTCGCCTCATCCTTCTTGTTGAGGCTGGCGTAGGTGAGCGCTAGCTTGGCGTGGGCGTGCGCGTTCTGTGGCGCCTTCTCAATGATCCCCTTCCACAGGTCGGGGACCTCGTGCGCACGTCCGGTCAGCGCGAGCACGTTTGCCAAGTGATCCATCGTCGGCTTGTCGTCGCCCTCGAGCTCGATTGCCTTGCGAAAGTTGCGCTCCGCATTCACGGGCATGGAGAGCGCCATCTGCTCCTGTGCGAGCCGCGTGAGGATTGCGGGCTCGTTGGGGTCGACCGCGTGCGACTTCTCAAATGCCTCTGTCGCCTTGTCATGCTGCCCGGCCGCGCTGAAGAGGTTTCCAAGCGCGTACCACGCGCGCGCGTCGCTCGGTTGCAGCTCCGTGAGCTTCCTTAGGCTCTTCTCAATAACCGGCGCGTGCCCGATCCGGAACTGCGTGCACAGCCGGCAAAGTTCAACGAGCGTAAGGTAAGGCCCTTCCCAGTCCTTGTCCGCTTCGACGGCCTTGATCAACGCGGCCATCGCCGGGGCCGGGTCGAAAGACGTCAGCACCATCCCCTGCGCGCGCTCGACGTACTGTGTCGCGTCGTATCCGAGCAGGAAGTTGCGAAAGGCCTGAGAGTCGTCAGTCCCAAACAGTCCCTCGTCGGTCTTGAGCTCCTCCGGCAGCTTTGCCTCGACCTCACCGACAAAGTCGTCGACGAGGCTGCGCAGGGCCGTAAGCATCCCACCGGGAAGATAGCTGTACTGTTTCTCGGTCGCCTTTTCCTTGCCGCGCTCGTGCCAGCGCACAGTCATGCTGCCACCGCCGCCCTCGGTCTCCGTCAGCAGCCCGTCGACGACCTTGTCCACGTCGGACTGTTGGAAGAAGTCAGCAATCATCTGATCTTCGTTCAGCCCTTCTGAAGGGTTGATGTGCGCGAACCGCGGCATCCCGCCCTCGTCGGCACGGCCCATGTAGCTCACCGGGTTGATCTCGTGCTGCGAGATCTGCTTGGCGACCTCGCCGACAAAGCCCGACGCCTGGCGCGCGAACGCAGGCTCGGTCTGCGGACCTGCGTTGAACGGGAGAACGGCGATCTTCATCGGAACGGGGAGTCTACCGACCCAGAGGCCCGAGACCCGTGCCGCGAGGCCCGACGCCTACTCAAAACTCAACACGATCTTTCCCGCCTCGCCCTTCTTGAGAATCTGCATGGCGGACTCGACTTCTGTGAACGGCACCTCATGGGTCACGATCGGCGTGAGGTCCAGCCCCCGCTTCGTGAAGAGCTCGTCCATCTGATCCCACGTCTGCCAGATCCTCCTCCCTACGATCCCGCGCAGTTCGAGACCCTTGAAAATCACCTTGTTCATGTCCATGAACCGTAAGCGGTCTGAGTACAGCCCCAGCAGTGAGACCCTGCCGCCAGGGCGCGTGTGCTCGATCGCCAGTTCCAACGACCCAGGGTGTCCGGACATTTCTAGCGTGGCGTCGAATCCGCCCGGCTCGCACGCGCTGAACGCCTTATAGGCGTCCTCCCTCAACGGGTTCACCACGGTGTCGACTCCCAGCTTGTGCGCGAGATCGATTCGGTACGGGCTGACTTCGGTCGCGTACACCTTGCGGGCACCAAGGGTCTTGCAGATCGCCACGGCGAACAGCCCGATCGGCCCTAGGCCCGTGATCAGGACCGTTTGCCCCTCGACCGGGCCGTCCATCACGGTGTGGACCGCGTTCCCGATCGCATCCTGCATGCTCGCGACGGTCCTCGGGACCACTGACGAGGTCAAGCGCGCGTTCTCAGACGGGATCACAGCGAATGGGGAGAAACCGCCGTCCACGTCCACGCCGAGGATCTGGGTGTTCTCGCACAGGTGACCGAGCCCGAGCCTGCACAGCCGGCACTTTCCGCAAACGATGTGCGACTCCGTCGCGACGAAGTCTCCCACCTTGCGGTCCGTCACGCCCTCGCCGACCTCGATCACCGATCCGCAGAACTCGTGGCCGATAATCCGCGGCGGCTTGATCCGCCCTGCGCTCCATGCGTCCCAGTTGTATATGTGGAGGTCGGTCCCGCAGACCGAGGCGCGCTCCACCTTGATCTTGACCGTGCCGTGGCGGACCTGGGGCTCAGGCACGTCGATAATGTCGACGCCGGGCTCCGGTCGGGCCTTGGCAATGGCTTTCACGCGGCTGATAGTACCTGTGGGTCTTCGAGCCTTCGGGACGCCGCCTTTACGTTCCGTTAACTCTTTCAACGTACCTTCGCACTGACTCCAAATCGTCGTAGGGCCGCCAGTCGAGCGATTGTTAAGGCGCATGCTAAACTGGTCGCTCTGGGGCGATTCGGCCCTGGCGAAGGATTCCTGGATATGGGCAGTGCATACACCCCCGGTCTGACAGTTAGCGGCGACATGGTCGTGCGCCGCACGCGACGCCTTCCTATCAAGGGCGAGGTGACCGTAAGGACCAGCGACGTCGTTGGTCCGAACGACGTCGTCGCGCGCGCGATGCTGCCGGGCCCGCAACAAGCGATCAAACTCGCCGAAGAACTCGGCGTCGAGGCCGGCGAGGTCAAGGGATTCTTCAAGCTCAACATCGGGGACAAGGTCGGGGCCGGCCAGCTCGTCGCGGAGACCAAAGGGATTTTTCGCGGCTGGGGCAAGAAAGAGGTCTTCAGCAAGTACGAAGGCACGATCGAGGCGATCTCCGAAGTGACGGGCCACGTGCTCGTGCGCGAGCCTTCTGTCCCCGTCGAGATCCTCAGCTACATCCGCGGCACGGTCGTGGAAGTAATGCCTGAGGAAGGTGCGGTGATCGAGGCGCGCGGCGCTATGGTGCAGGGCATCTTCGGCGTCGGGGGTGAGCGCAACGGCGAGGTTCGAGTCGCCGTTGGCTCGGCGGACGACCTGCTCGAGGCCTCCCACGTCCAGGACTCCGACAAAGGCAAGATCCTCGTCGGCGGCTCGGGCGTCACGCTCGATGCAATCCAGCGCGCGACGCAAGTCGGCACCCTGGGCCTCGTTGTCGGTGCCGTGCGCGACGTGGACCTCACCCAGTTTCTCGGCTACGACATTGGAGTCGCGATCACAGGACAGGAGGACATCTCGCTCACCCTCATGGCGACCGAAGGCTTTGGAAAGCTCCGCATGGCCCAGCGCACGTTCGACCTGCTCAAGTCGCTCGAGGGCAAGCAGGCCAGCATCAACGGCGCGACCCAAATCCGCGCGGGCGTCATCCGGCCGGAGATCATCGTGCCCTTGACAGAGGCCGCACAAGCGGGCCAGCAGAAAGAGCAAGCGATGACGCTCGCCGCTGGCACACCGATCCGCATAATCCGCGAGCCGTACTTCGGTCGGCTCGGCGCTGTGACGGGACTCCCGTCGCAGCCGCAGACGGTCGACAGCGGCGCGAAGGTGCGCGTGCTTCTGGCGAAGCTCGATGACGGTCAAGAAGTCACGGTCCCGAGGGCGAACGTCGAGATCATTGCCGGATGATGAAAATCCTAGTCGTAGACGACGAATGCACGATCCTGGAGACTGTGGAACACAAGCTCCGCAAGGAGGGTCACACCGTGTTCACGGCCGACAGCGCCGAGGAGGGGATGCGCGTGTACCGCCTGGTCAAGCCAGACCTGATGTTGCTCGACGTGATGCTCCCCGGCCGCTCCGGCTTCGACTTCGCGCAGGTCGTGCGGCGCGACAGCCAGGTCCCGATCATCTTCCTCACCGCGCGCTCCGCGGAGAAGGACCGCGTCGAGGGGCTCGAGCTCGGCGGCGACGACTACGTGGTCAAGCCGTTCTCACTGGCCGAGCTTGCTGCGCGTGTGAAGAGCGTGCTTCGGCGATCCAGATCCGGCGAGGCGCCCGCCGAGGTCGTGGAGTCGGGCGACCTGCGCATCGACCCGCGCACGCACACGACGACGCTCTCCGAGCGCGAAGTGCCGCTTTCACCAAAGGAGTTCGCGCTGTTGCACTTCCTTGCTTCTCACCCTGGGCAAGTGTTCAGCCGCGACACGCTCTTGGACCGCGTTTGGGGACAGGACGCGTATGTCTCGGCCCGGACAGTGGACGTTCACGTGCGGTGGTTGAGGGAGCACGTGGAGCAGGAGCCGTCGAAGCCAGTGCGGCTGCTCACCGTGCGCGGCGTGGGCTACAAGTTTGTTGCCTAGCGCTTAAACGTTAGCGTGCTTCTGCGGCGAGCCGAGCACGCCCTGCTGTTCTCGGCGCCGGCGGCGGAGCAGCAGCGCCTCGCGGGCGAGGTCGAGGTGGTACAGCGCGGTGGCGTTCTCCTCGCACGAGAGGTCGCGGCCCTGGAAGTTGAGGATCTTGTCGACGAGCACGTCGATGACGTCCTCGACCCGGCAGCCATTGACGCCGACCTCACTCGGGTGCCCGTGCTGGAAGGTGATGTTGATGTGCTTCGTGCTGATCTGTGCCTCGCTGCCGTCGATGTGACGGAACTTCTCCATGTCTTCGCCCATAGTTGGTGCCCGCTGCGCCGAGGCGCTTGGGAGAGGATACCGGGGCAGGGACTAGGATGAAGGCAGAAGGATGAAGGATGAGGACCCTCGGGCCGGGATCATCCTTCATCCTTCATCCTTCATCCTTCAGTCCTCCGCCCCTAAACTTCCAGCATCACCGTAATGATCTCGAACGGCCGGTATTCGAACCCCACGGCGCCCTCGGAGACCGTAAGTTCCCTCAGTGGGTTTTCCTCCATATCCGTGAGCCACGCCCTCTTGACCTTGCGGCCGCAGTGCAGTTCTGCGCGGCCGCGCGTATTGTGGCACTCGTACATCCTCGCGACGAGGCGGTTCGAGTCCTCTGCCTTCTTAACGGCTTCCACCACCACGCTGCGCGTGTCGGTAGCGACGAACTGCGCCGTGCGGCCGTTCCTTCCCTTTCCCTTGCCCACCAGTGCAGTACGCACCTGCGCGTTGATCGCGTACGACGCGGCGACGACGTCGCTGTGCTGGATCTGGTCGTAGTGCGGCAGCAGCACGTAGGTGAAGCGGTGCACACCGATGTCGCAGGTCGGGTCGGGCGACTTCGGCGCGCGCAGAAGCGTCAGCCGCATTGTGTTGCCCTTGATGTCGTGCCCGTACTTGCCCTCGTTGATCAGCGCGACGCCGTGCCCGCCCTCGCTCAGGTCTGCCCACTTTTGCGCACACACCTCGAACTGTGCCATGTCCCAGCTCGTGTTACTGTGAGTCGGGCGCTCGACGTGCCCGAACTGAATCTCGTACGTCGCGCGCGGTGAGTTGACGCTCACCGGGAAGGCGACCTTAAGCATCTTGTTCTCCTCGCGCCAGTCCACCTCGGTGTCGAAGCGGATGCCTGGAGTCGGCCCGAGACCGATCCTCTGCCTGATTGTCGAAGACCCAAACTTTCGTACAACCTCCACTGCGGCGCGCACCGGGCCGCTCTCGACGACCTCGAAGCTCTCGGCCTTCGTTATTTCTTGCAGCGTTTCGAGGTTATACGCCTCGACGTCCCACGCGTCCCAGAAGAGTGGGTGGTCGCCGAACAGTTGGAACACGTTCGCCAGCGCGCCCTTCGCGACGAACTCCACCGGGTCGTCGTCGAGCGTGCGTACGCTCGTGATGTTCCCATTGGCGTCGAACCGCACGGCGAACTCGCCGTTCTCGATCTTTTTCGGCCCAGCCTTCAGTCTTGGCTGCACAGTCGGAGTCTTGTTCGTCAGGTCGCCAACCGCAACCGCGCCGAGCGCGGACTCTGGCGTCCTGAAGACGATCTTCCTCTCACCAAACGCGTCGACCAGCTGCACGGGGAGCCGCTCTCCGTCGATCTCCAGGCTCTTCGGCGCACGCCCCTGCGGCCATGCAAGCTCGGCCTGCGAGGGGACCGGGCTGTTGTGGAACACCGCGAGCGGCCCCTCCATTTGCGACGTGTCGAGCTTTGCAGCGATCTTCCTCAGCGCTCCCTCGACAATAGCGCCGCCGTCCTTGCGCACGCGCTCATAGTCTTTTGCGCTGTCGGCGTACACCTCGCGCACCGACGAGCCGGGGATGATGTCGTGGAACTGGTTGAGCAGCACGAGCTTCCACAGCCGCTCCAGGTCCTCGGCCGGGTACGCACCGTCGGCGAAGCACGAGAGCCACTCGGCGTCGCGCAGGAGGAACTCACACTCCCGGTTGCCCCTTTTGTTCGCCGCCTGGCTCGTATACGTGCCGCGATGCAGCTCGAAGTAGAGCTCGCCCGCCCACGTCATCAGGTCCTGGCTCTCTTCGTACGCGGCGCGGAAGAAGTCGACCGACTGCCTCTTCCTCTCGACCCGAGGAAGGCACGGCGCTGTGCGCGCACGCCTGATCCGCTCGATGTGGAACTCCGTCGGCCCGCCGCCACCGTCGCCAAAACCGAACAAGTACAGCGAGCGGTCCGAGCGCGCGTGGTCCTTGTAGTTCTTCA
>JANWJY010000065.1 GCA_025451715.1 Fimbriimonadaceae bacterium
CACGCCACAGGCGGCACAGATCGGCCTAGGTTCGCGCTTCGCCAGCAGCTCCACGAGCTTTACGATCGGCACGATGCAGCCGAGCGGCGACGCCATGCACATGGCGATCAACGGCGATGGCTTCTTCCAGGTCACGCTACCGGACGGCTCGACCGCCTACACACGGGACGGCTCCTTTGCGACCGACTCCGAGGGCCAGGTGGTCACTTCGGACGGATATCTGCTCGTGCCGAACTTGGTCATCCCGACCGGAGCGCGCGCGATCAGCATTTCGCAGACTGGCACGGTCTCCGCGGTCCTTCCTGGAACGGACGAGCCGACTGACATCGGCACCATCCAGATCGTGACGTTCCCGAACCCGGCCGGACTGACGCGAATGGGGCAGAACCTCTACCGCGCCGGTGGCGGCAGCGGCACGGCAACGACTGCGACCCCTGGCGACCAGGGCGCCGGCACGCTCAACCAGTTCTTCCTTGAGGGCAGCAACGTGCAGGTCGTCGAGGAGATGGTGAGCATGATCGTCGCGCAGCGCGCCTACGAGATCAACTCGAAGGCGATCCAGACCGCGGACGACATGCTCGGAATCTTGAACAACCTTAAGAGGTAACTGATAATGCTTTCGACGATCGTCGCCCTGATTGCCCTGGCTCCTTCCGTCCACTTGCACGTGGACGGCGAAGGGTATTTGCGCTTTGTGCGCGAGGGCCGCACCGTTTATGCGAAGGAGGCCGTGCTGACCGTCACCGACGGAAAGCTCGCAAGCGTTGACGGGCCGCTGCTTAATCCGCGCGTGCAGGTACCGGAGGGCATGACAGAGCTCAAGGTCGACCTCACGGGTCGCGTGTTCGGTGTCACGTCGGGCGTCGAGTCGGAGCTCGGACAGATCGTGCTCGCGCTGTTCCCTGAGGACGTGCGGCTCGTCGTCGACAAAGGCTTCTTGGTTTCGTCATATCGACCGACAGTCTCCGATCCGGGTGACGGTGTTGCAGGCGTACTTCGCACCGGCGCGGTCGGCGAGAAGAAGAAGACGACGACGACGACCGTCGTGATCGCACCGGCAACAGTCGGCGGCACTGACATTCAGCTCAAGCAGATCGTAGAAGTCGACGGAAAGGTCTTCACGCTTGGGGACATCGCCGTGGTCACGGCCGATGCGGCGACCAAAGCCCGGCTCGAGGCGCTCGAAGTCTCCACGACCCCAGCGCTCGGCGTGCCGTTCCGGATGACTCCTGAGATGGTGCGGCTGCGGCTGATGCGCTATGGCAAGGAGGCCGAAACGTACAAGTTTTCCGGCTCAAACCAGGTTACAGTGACCCGGCGTGGACAAGAGATCACGCCAGCGATGTTTGCCGCGGCCGCCATCAGGGCCGCACAAGCCCAGCTGGGCGCGGACACGGCGCTGACTGCCGAGTCGGGCGGGATCAACGTGATCGCGCCGATCGGCAAACTGGAGCTCGTCGGCGAGAACGTGCAAGTGAGCGGAACGCGCATCAGCGTGCGGATCGCGATCATCGTGGACGGCGAGCGGGTCAACAGCAGGACGTTGACGCTCGACAAGAGCGACGCGCTCTCGAAGATGCGCGCCGGTCAGACGGTGAAGCTTTTGGTGCGCTCAGGAGCAGCGGTCGTAGAGACGACAGGCAAGGTCCGTTCAATCGATCACGCCACCGGTGTGGTCATGGTGACCTCTGCGACTGGAGCAGAGCTTTCAGGAAAGGTGGTCGGAATCGACACCGTCGAGGTGGTGCTATGAGAGTCACATTCGCAATCTTTATCGCAGTTCTTTCTGTTGCGGCGTTCGCACAGTCGAGCAAGGGCAACCCCGGCTCGCTGTTCGATGCGACCGCCCGCAACCCACTCACCGACAACGTCGCGCGTGGCGTCGGAGACGTTTTGACGGTGATCGTCGACGAGAAGACCCTTGCAGACTTCACCGCCTCTACGCAGGCGACGAAGAACGACAAGAACTCGATCAACGCACAGTTCTTCATCGGCCTGCTCGACAGTCTGTTCAAGCCGATCTCGACCGGATCGAACAGTTCCGTTAGCGGCGACGGGCAGACATCGCAGTCGAGCCGGATGAGCGCGACGATGAGCACGATCGTGAAACAGGTGATGCCGAACGGCAATCTCATCATCGAGGGCAGGCGCAGCCTGATCACGAACAAGCAGACCCAGACGATCGTGTTCAGCGGGATCGTCCGCCCGAGCGACATCAAGCCGAACAACACCGTGCGGAGCGTGAACGTGGCAGAGGCCGAGATCAAGATGGACGGCTCCGGGCTGATCACGGACCGACAGCGCAAAGGGATCTTGACGAAGATCATCGACTGGCTTTTCTAAAGGGAACAAGATGAAACGACTCCTAACAATCGTAGCGGCGCTCGCAATGACAGGCTCCGTGTTCGCCCAAGCCGGCAACGGCAGCTCGGGCAACACCGGGACGGTCAAGACGCAAGAGCAACTGGACCAAGAGGCTCAAGCGAAGGCGCAGTCGATCGCGCAACAGAAGGCGATCGTCGACGCAGAGCGCGAAGGCGTCAGCGTGCGAATGAAGGACATCGGCCGGTTCCGCGGCGTGCGTCCCAACATGCTGCAGGGCTACGGACTGGTTGTCGGGCTCAACGGCACCGGCGACTCGCAGCAGACCCCCTTTACGGCGACCCTGATCGAGAACGCCCTGCGGCGCTGGGGCACGAGCGTGGACGCGTCGAAGTTCAAACCGAAGAACATCGCAGTGGTGTTGATCACCGCCGAGCTGCCGCCGTTCGCCGCGCCCGGCAACACGATCGATGTGAACGTCAGTTCGTTCGGCGACGCGAAGAGCCTCGAAGGAGGCACTTTGATGCTCTCTCCCCTGTACGGCCCTTCGGACTTTGTGACCGTCATGGCGGTCACACAGGGATCAGTCAGCATTGGCGGATTCAACGCGGCAGCCGGCGGCACCAGTGCGCGCAAGAACCACACGAACGTCGGAAGGATCCCGAACGGCGCGCTCGTCGAGCGAAGCGTGGACACCCAAGTGCTGTTCGCAGGGAACAAGCTCTTCTTTGAGCTCTACGTCCCTGACCTCACGACCTCGCAACGCGTCGCGACGGCGTTGAAGGATGACCTCCCAGGATACATCGTGAAGCCCGTCGACGGCGGAACGATCGAGATCACGATTCCGAACGCGGAAGAGTCGATGCTCTCGATGATGAAGATTGAGCAGACGTTCGTGAAGGCGGACGTCCCCGCGGTCGTCGTCGTCAATGAGCGCACCGGCACTGTTGTGATCGGCGGCAACGTGCGGCTTGGCCCGGCGGTGATCGCTCACGGCTCGCTGCAAGTGAGGGTCGAGGCGTACCCGTTCGTCAGCCAGCCCAACTCGTTCAACAACAGTGGGCAGACTGTCACCGGAGAACAGACCAACGTAACAGCGCAGGAAGACCCCGTGCAGATCGGGATCCTCGCGCCGAACACGACGATCAACGACCTTGCGAAGATCCTGCAGACGCTGCAGGTCTCTGCGCGCGACATCATCGCGATCCTGCAGGCTTTGGCCGAGCAAGGGGCGCTGAAGGCGAAGATCAAGATCCAATGACCACGACTAGGCTTTCGACCGATATGGCATCAAGCGCGGGGGCGCAGACGGCATCGGCGCCGCGCCCTGAGCTCCGCGAGGATTTCCAAGTGGAGCTCGAGCGGAAGCTCGAGGGATGGCTGGGCCTCCCCGACACGCCCCAGCGCGCCAAGGTCGAGGGCCTCGTCGCGGGGATGCTCGGCAAGCCCGACGAAAGGGGCCTGCGGCACTTTGATCTGAGCAAGTTAGACGATGAAAAGCTGCACGAACTGAAGAAGCTGCAGAAGGCGAGCGAAGACTTCGAGGCCGTGTTCGTGAAGGGCATGCTTTCGAAGATGCGGCAGACGAGCTTTTCTGAGGAGTCCGGGCCGATGGGAGACATGGCACGCGACTTCATGGACCAGGCGGTCGCAGAGAGTGTGGCGAAGTCGCACAGCTCTCTCGGGATCGCCAAGACAGTTTTTGTAGAGATGGCCCAGCGGGTGGTCAATGCGGCCGACCTGACGAAGGGCACGACACCGACCGGAGAAACCAATGGCAAAAAAGACTAAGCAACTACAGACACTGTGGTGGGACTGGCTGAGCACGGCAGAGAGGCTCTTGCTCTCGCTGCACGAGCAGACGGCCGCTCTCACGCTACGCCGGGTCGAGCGGCTGGAGGAGATCCAGCCTGAGATCGACGGACTCTTGGTCCGCATGAAGAACATCGACGACCAAGCTGTGACATCGGCGAAAGGGCTGGCCGAGGAGTTCGGCTGCGAGCCGGACCTTCGAAGCCTCGTCGATATGCTCGAAAAAGCCGAAGCACAGGAGGTTCAGTCGATTGCGAACCGAGTGATCGTTGTGGGACGAAACGTTCAAGAAGTCATCGACCGCAACAAGGCGCTCATCGAGAACGAGCTGGAGTACGTGAACGGCACGCTGGCACTCGTCAGCAAGGTCGCGAACGAACAGCAGGGTCCCTACACGGGCAAGGCGAAAGCCGGAAACCTCGTGCTGGACAACGTGGCTTAGGAGCTCGACATGCCAGGAACTTTCTCTGGGATCGGGATGACGGGGCATGCGCTGCGCATGTTCCAGCGCGCGCTCGAGACGACGGGGCACAACATTGCCAACGTCAACACTCCGGGCTACTCGCGACAGACCGTAGAGTTCAAGACACAAGTCCCGTTGAAGTACTACAGCGACGGCTGGAAGGCGCTCGGGCAAGGCGTGAGCCTCTCTGCGATCGCACGCGTGCGGGATGGATATCTCGAAGCGAGCGCGCGCGGCAACGCGTCGACACTCGGCAAGTACCAGACCCTCGCGTCCTCGCTCAAGCAGATCGAGGGCGTCTACGGCGAGCCTGGCGACTATGGCATCGCGGCGGCGATGGACAAGTTCTTCGACTCGTGGTCTGCGCTGGGGTCGAACCCCAACGATGCGGCGACACGCATCCAGGTGCAGAACTCGGGCTCGCTGCTGACCTCTCGCGTCCGGAGCGCCTATTCACAGCTTCTCAGTTACGAGGGGCAGTTGCAGACTCAGGCGGACGCAACGGTCTCGCGGATCAACCAGCTCGGCGCAGGGATCGCCGACCTCAATGGCCAGATCCGCGGCTTCTCAAGCTCTGGCGGCCAGGCGAACGACCTGATGGACCAGCGCGACGCTGCGGTCCGCGAACTGAGCTCGCTCATCGACACCCAAGTCGAGCGGTTCGAAGACGGCTCGTACTCTGTCTATGTTGCCGGGCACACTCTCGTCGACATGGCCGGCGATCGCCCAATGCCGACGACGTACGACGCCGCGGCTTCCACGTTCGTCGCGAGCGGCGTGACCTACAACGTCAAGAACGGCCAGCTCGCGGGTCTGTTCCAATCGATGTCGTCGGTGACTGCTCAAAAGTCGCAGTTGGACGCGCTCGCGAACGAGATGCGGACCCAATTCAACTCCGTGCACCAGACGGGCATCGACCAGGACGGCAACACCGGCATCGACTTCTTCAATACGTCGACGATCCTGACCGGAGCGATCGACTTCAACCTGAGTGCGGAGGTCGCGGGCTCTCCCAGGGCAATCGCAGCCGGGCTGACCGGAGAACCGGGAGACGGTGGTCTAGCGCTAAACCTCTCTCAGCTCCGAGACACGAGCCTGGCCGCCTTAGGCAACCAGACGTTCCAAGGGTTCTATCTCGCGAACGTCGGGCAGGTCGGTTCGCAGGCGGCGTACTACGAGTCGGCTGCAAAGACCGAGGAGGCTGTCGCGAGCCAGATCGAGAGCCAGGTGCAGGCCGTGAGCGGCGTGTCGCTGGACGACGAGATGGCCGAGATGATGCGGTACCAGCGTTCTTACCAAGCCGCTGCCCGTGCACTGACGGTGTTCGACCAAGTGACCGAAGATTTAATTGCGATGCTGAGGAGGTAGTAAATGAGAGTTACGAGCAACTACCAGTACGACGTCTATCGGAACAACATCCGCAACGCGCAGGAGAACTACTTCCTTGCGCAGCAGCGGGTGATGACCGGTAAGAAGTTCACGCGCGTGAGCGAAGACCCCGTGTCGGCGCTCACGTCGCTCAACGTTCGTAGTCTGCGCTCGCGCCTGGAGCAGCTCGACAAGAACCTCATGGTCGCCCAGGAGTACACGGGCACGACCGAGAACTCACTGGACGAGCTGAACAGCGTCCTCAAGCGCGCGTACACCCTGACGATCCAGGGCGCATCCGACGCGACGACGCAAGAGTCCCGCAACGCGATGGCGAACGAGATCGCGTCGCTGCAGCAGCGGCTCGTCGACCTGTCGAACACCCAGGGCGTCGGCGGCAAGTTCATCTTCGCAGGACAGAGCTCCGACACCAAGCCGTTCTCTGCAACAGGCGGAGCACTGACTTTTGCAGGCGACACGCTCCCGATCAACGTCGAGGTGAGGCCGAACGAAGTGATGCGCGCCAACCTCGAGAACGCGGACACTTTCTTCACCGGCATCTACGCGACGCTCGAAACACTACGCACCGACCTCTTGGGCGGCGACGTGGGACTGCTCTCCGACCAAGACGTCGCTGCGGTCTTGGGGGCGATGGACCAACTCAGCGACGCCCGCGGGCTGAACGCGACGAAGCTCCAGGAAATCGACCGACTCCGGACTGAAGGCGCGCGCCGCATGGACGACTTGACGAAGACGATCTCTGACAACGAGGACATCGACCTCGCTGAAGCGATCACAAAGATGCAGATGGCCGAAACCGCTTACACCGCATCACTGCAGGTGGCGAGCCAAGGCTTCCGACTTAGCCTCATGGACTTTCTACGATGACGACGCTAACGACTGAGACCGCCCGCTTCGGCGTGGTCAGCTACACGAACCAGGACGTGGTCACTTTCGACGACGGACTCGTGGGCTTTCCCGACCTCGCCTCGTTCGTGCTGATCGCCCACAAGGACGACAGCCCGTTCCGGTGGATGCAGAGCATCGACCAGGGGGACGTGGCGTTCCTTGTGGTCGACCCAGCCCACTATGTCGAGGGCTATGCGCCCGAAATCGGGGAAACCGAGGTCGAGTCGGTCGGAATCATGGAGGAGACCCCGCGTCTCGTCTATACTATCGTATCCATCCCGCCCGGGAAGCCCGAGGAGATGACGATCAACCTTGCAGGTCCAATCGTCGTCAATTTGGAGAACGGTCGTGCGAAGCAGATCGTGATCGAGGACGAGTGCTATCCAATCAAGCACCGCGTGTTCGCGAAGAAGCAGAAAGACGAAGCCGCATAAACGGACGGGAGCCACGGAGGGCGAACCAGCATGCTGGTCCTGACACGAAAAGTCAACCAGAGCATTGTCATAGGTGACGACATCGAGGTCGTCGTGCTTGAGGTGCGAGGCGAACAGATCCGCCTCGGCATCAAGGCGCCCCGTGACGTCGTAGTCCACCGCAAGGAGATCTACGAGCAGATCCAAGAGGAGAACCAAGCCGCTTCGACGATCGATCCCAAAGACGTCCCCGACGGGATGTGACCGTGAGCGTGCCAGTAAAAACCGCCTGGAAAGACCGCGTCGCGGAAGTGTGGGCCTACGCGACAGCGGCTACCACCATCCTGTTCGCCTCCTGTGTGCTTTTCAGTTGGTTTGTGACCTGGCAGGCAGGGGCGCACGAGTTCTTCAGTTATGTCTTGGCAGCGGCCGATCCAGCGGTCACCGCGATCCTGATGCTCGTCGTGTGCCTCTTGCAACCCAACGTGTTTGCAGGAAAGCGTTTTCGCATGCCGCACGTTGCGACATTGCCTACCCTGTTCGTCTTCATAGTGTTCGGGATCAAGTCGCTGGCGCGAAACTCTGAGTCGGGGCTGCGTAGGTTCGAGGGCGCAGAGAGGTTCGACTTGATCTGGCTCGACTACCGCGTGGCCCTTCAGGCTTGGCTCGTGCTCTTGGTCGTGATGGCGGTCGTGAGCGCGTTCTTCGGCGAGAAGGACAGCGTAAACTAGGGCCGCCGATGCTGGTCCACTTCGGAACCGACCTCATTGACGCCGAGTGGGACGCCGCCGACGTCTGCGTCGGCACGTTCGACGGCGTGCACCTTGGTCACCAGGAGGTCATCTTAACCGCCGTGCGAAGGGCGCAGAGCGCCGAGAGGCCTTGCGTGCTCGTTACCTTCGACCGCCACCCCGCCGCTGTGCTCGCTCCGCACAAGAAACCACCGGCCGTTGCAACCTTGGAGCAGAACCTTTCCGTCTTTCGTTCGCACGGCGTGCCTGTGTGCGTCGTGCTGCACTTCGACGAAGCGTTGGCGAGCGTGACCGCGCAGCGCTTCCTCGATGAGATCTTGGTCGGACGACTAAGGGCCACCGAGGCCGTGGTCGGACACGACTTTGCGATGGGCAAAGGGCGCGAAGGCACGGCGGAGTGGCTCTCGGGGCACATCCAGACCACGGTTGTCCCGGCGTTTCAGGTCGGTGGCCGTCGAGTCAGCAGCTCCGAGATCAGAAAGGCGGTGAGTGAGGGGGACGTGGAGACTGCGGCGTCGCTGCTCGGCCGCCCGTTCGCGATCCAGGGGGTCGTGGTGCCTGGGCAGAAGCTCGGCCGACAAATCGGGTTCCCGACGATCAACCTCGCCCGGTCGGCGGATCAGGTTTCTCCAGCCGACGGCATCTACGCAGCGTTGTGCAGGACGCCCTTCGGGACTTTCAAGGCGGCCGTCAGCCACGGAGTCAGGCCCGCAGTTTCAGGCACGAAGCGTACGCTCGAGGCGTATCTGCTCGACTACCCGGGCCGATCGCTCTACGGGCAGACTGTCGAACTGATGCTGCACAAGCGGCTCCGGGAAGAGCGAGACTTTCCGAGCATCGATGATCTTCGGGTGCAGATCGCAAGGGACGTGGAGCAAGTTGCCGGAGTGCCTATGTCGGAAACACCGGCGTAGATAGACGAGGTTGATAGGATAACCATGAAGAAGTGGATGATAGGATCCGGGCTTGTGGCAGCAGCAGCCCTGACCGTGCTGTTCATCGCCACAGCGCCCTCAGACGAGGAACTGATTCATCAGGCGATCGCCGACGCGACTCAAGCGAGCCGTGAGGGAAGGCCCGGGCCGGTGCTCGACTACCTGAGCAAGCTTTTCACCTTCAACGGCGTACCGATCATGGACCGGTCGGAGATCTCGAAGTACGTCAGGCTGGC
>JANWJY010000066.1 GCA_025451715.1 Fimbriimonadaceae bacterium
AAAGCCCTTGGCGCTAAACTCCTCGGCTTTCGAATGCTGGTCTGCCGAGGAAGCCCCGACGCACCCGACGAGGATCACGGAGAGGGCAAGCAGGGCTAGAGTGACTTTCATCAGTTGCTCGACAATCCCCACAGCGGGTAATTGATGTTGATGTTCGGGCCCGGTCCAGGGGTCGCCACGAACCCGAGGTTTCCGGACGTGCGTGTGAAGTTGCACTCCATGTCGGTTGGGAACGTCCAGCCTGAGGTCGGACTGCTCGGGTTCGCCCCGAGATACTCAGACTTGCTCGGTGTCTGGGCGAGGAACGCACCAGCCGGAAGGAACTTTGCGTGCCCGTCCGTGTATCCGATGGTGATTCCCTCGTGAGGCATCTTCGACGAGTCCGCATTGATGCCGGCAGTTCGATTGACGCAGTCGGTCTGTGAACCGTTCATCAACCGCCACCGCCAGAACTCCTTGATCGCAAGCGGATAGACCGTCACAACAGGCCCGGAGCCCTGCGCATCAAACGAGCCGCCTGGAAGCGGTGCCTGCAGTAGGAGCGGGGCCTCTAGCAGGACCATCGCTCCGGCGGGATCGGGAACGGCCGTAGTAGCGCCACCGAGCCAACTGTTTCTCCATTGTCGGGGAAAAGTCGGCGCGCGGTTGTACGTGTCCAGATTGCCGGTGATCGCTGTGTTGAGCATCATGCCGTACACGAGCTGGCCGCTGACGTTCCAGTTCGTCGCGTCCTTCTGGCGCAGCGGCGACTCGAAAACGCCAAGGTTCTTGACGTACACCATGATCCACTTCTGCCATGCGAAGTGGTTCATTCGGTAGTAGAACGCCGTCGAGGTACAGCCGACGCCAACCGGGTTGAACGGATTGCTGTTCAGCACGGAGTTCAGCGACGTGCCAGGCTGGCAATCGTCGTTTCGCGGATAGATGTCGTCATAGTCCGCCGTGTAGAGCAACAGCCCGAGAGCCAGTTGCTTTTGGTTGGAGATTCCAGCGGTCTTCTTCGCCGCGACCTTGGCCTTGGCGAAGACCGGGAACAGGATGGCCGCGAGGATCGCGATGATCGCGATGACCACGAGCAGTTCAATAAGCGTAAACGCCCTTCGTTTCATAATAACTTCTTGTCCTCCGGGCTAGCCGTTTGACCGCCCACGAATGTCCACAACAGGCCCCAATGCGCGTCATCCGCGCATGAGTCCATCAATGGGACAATTATAGTCATGGTCCAGCCAAGTTAAGCGAAGGTTGTGTGTCGGGGCTTTCCCACACGGGGGTGGAGAAGGATTGGGGCCCTAGTAAATCAGGCTGTCCTGACGGGTCGAACTGAACCGGTCAACCTCTCCACGCATCCGCTCCTCGATCTCGCCAAGCGGCGCGAGACCCTCGATCGCCGGGCGCAGCCAGTCGTTCCCGGCCAGGATGTCGATCGGCATCCTCACGGTCTCGTACTCGTACGGCGGGGCTTTCCACCTGGACTGCGACGGGTACAGCTCGTGGACGGCCTGCAGGATCGCGACCGTGGTCAGCACTGGCTTGAACACGTGGCGGTCCATGACGTGGATGAACGCCCCCTCGCAGACCTCCCCCGCGAACTTCTGGAACGTCGGCTGGAACTGGTACGGCCTGAACCTGACGCCAGGCAGTTTGAACCTGTCCAACCGTTCGGTTAGGGCCCATGCGTCGATCCACGGTGCGCCGAAAACCTCGAACGGGCTGGTCGTGCCGCGGCCCTCGCTCAGATTGGTGCCCTCGAGCAGGCACTGGCCCGGATAGACCACCGCGGTGTCGACGGTCGGCATGTTCGGGCTCGGCACGGCCCAGGGCAACCTGCCCTCGTCCTGGTAGGCGCCCCGGTCCCAGCCCTGCACAGGTACGACCGAGAGGTCGCACGCTGGATAAAAGCTGGCCTGAAGGTAGCGCGCGATCTCACCGACCGTCATCCCGTGCCGGGTGGGAAGCGGGTGGAGCCCGACGAACGACTCGAACCCGGGCTGGAGCACAGGGCCCTCGACCTGCGTCCCGCCGATGGGGTTCGGGCGATCGAGCACGGTGACAGGGATCCCCATCGCCGCGCACGCCTTCATGCAGTTGGCGAGGGTCCAGACGAACGTGTAGTACCGCGCGCCGACGTCCGGCACATCGAAAACCAGCCGACCGACTCCCTCCAGCATCTCGCCAGTCGGCTCGCGGTGCTCTCCGTAGAGCGAGTGGAACAGCAGCCCCGTGCGCGGGTCTCGGTAGCCCTCCCACTCGACCATGTTGTCCTGTGTGTGCCCCCAGACCCCGTGCTGCGGGCCGAGCACGCACGCGATCCTCTGATTGGCCTTGATGAGGTGGTCGAGGACGTGGACGTAGTCGCCCGCGATCGAGGCCTGGTTGCACACGAGCGCGATGGTCTGGCCGCCTAGCGCGGTGAATCCGTCGGCGATGCAGACGTCCAGACCGAACTGGGGCATGGTCGGAAGTTTAGTCCGCGTTGGCTTGCGGATCAGTCCGATCTGACCGATCTGTCCGATCAGATTGAGCGGCTGCGGTACTCCGGTAACCTTTATGAATGCTCTCAGCCCTTTTGACGGTCGCGCTCCAGCAGGCCGCCTGGCCCGTGACCCACGCCGAGAAGACGGACTACGCCGAGACCAGCTCGTATTCCCACGTCGTCCAGTTCCTCGACCAGCTCCAGCGGGTGACCACGGTCCAGGTGCAGTTCATCGGAAGCAGCCAGGGCGGCAGGCGGATCCCGATGGCGGTCGCCTCGATCCCGCCGGTCTCGACCCCGATGGAGGCCAAGCGAACGGGCAAGCCGGTGGTGTACATCCAGGCCAACATCCACGGCGGCGAAGTGGAGGGCAAAGAGGCCGCGCAGGCGCTGCTCCGCGACCTCTACCGTGAGGACAGCGAGCTGCTCAAGAAGCTCGTGCTGGTGGTGGTGCCGATCTACAACATCGACGGCAACGAGCAGTGGGGCGACGGGCGGATCAACAGGCGCAGCCAAACCGGCCCCGCGACGGTCGGGCTGCGCACGAACGGCGCGGACCTCGACCTGAACCGAGACTGTATGAAGGCCGAGTCGCCCGAGATGCAGGCGGTGCTGAAGCACGTCTACAACGCGTGGGACCCGGACGTCGTGATGGACCTGCACACGACCGACGGCACTCGACACGGCTACGAGCTGACCTACTCGCCGCCGCTTCACCCGAACACGTTCGGCCCGGTGTTCGAGTACACGCGGTCGGAGCTTTTGACCCGTGTTCGGGCGCGGATGAAGGGGATGGCGATTGAGACCTTCGACTACGGCAACAGCGGCGCTGTGGCCGGGCAGACGGCGTGGCAGACCTTCGAGCACTTTGGCCGTTACGTGTCGAACTACGGCGGTCTGCGGAACCGGGTCTCGGTCTTGAGCGAGGCGATGAGCTACAACCCGTTCGACGAGCGCGTGCGGCACACGGTCGTGTTCGTTCGCACTTGCCTGGAGGAGATCGCGGCCGACTCGGTGCGCGTGATGCAGATGTCGCGCGACGCCGACGCCGCGATGGTCGTGGCGGCGAACTCCGGGGCTGCTTTCGGGGTGCGGTTTGAGATGGCCTCTCGCGGCAAAGAGGACGTGCTGTTGGAGCGACCCCCGCGCGAGGGCGAAGACCCGCGGGTCGGAAAGGTGACCGAGTTCGCCGTGGCCTCGATGGAGGGGTCCGACCGGTTCAAAGTCACGCGGACCGCGTGGATGCCGCAGGCCTACATCGTGCCGGCCGGCGAGACCAAGGTGGTCGAGCTTCTCCTGCGACAGGGAGTGATCGTGGAGCGACTGCGGGAGGACCTTGTGGTGGACGCGGCGAAGTTCACGGTGAACGAGGTCGTGCAGGCGCGTAACGCGTTCCAGGGCCACCGGATCGTGCGGCTCGAGGGGAACTTCAAGACCGAGGGTGTGAACGTGCCCACTGGTTCTTTTCTTGTTCGTTGCGGTCAGCCGCTGGGTGCCTTGATCTTTGAGCTCCTCGAGCCCGAGTCGCTGGACGGGGTGTCGGCGTGGGAGTTCCTCGCTAACCTTCCGACGGTGGGCTCGGTGTTCCCGGTGCTGAAGGTGCGGGACGCGTCGAAGGCCGTGAGCGAGGTAGTGACGAGTGCGTAATGCAGAGTGCGTGGGAAGGGCGCATCACGCACTACGCACTAGCCTGGCGACCAAGATCGGTCGCTAGCCAGGATCAAAGGTAGTTGAGCGGGTGGTTCCTTCGCGCCATGTCCAGAAACGTGAGCTTTCGGCCCTGGATGGCCTTCCACCTTCGCGCCTGCTCCGGAGTTAGGACCTTCGCCAAGGCAGCCTCACGCTTAGCCTCGTAACTGCTCCGAACCATCGCCGCGAGATGTTCCTGCTCGTTTTGCGCTCGCATCTGGAACTGAAGCGTCGCGGTCTCAGAGCTCGGAGTGTCGAGAAGCTTGGCCTGCCGACGAAGTTCGAGCGTGAAGAGGTCAAAGTGCTCGTCGTCATTGACGTCTGCGAGCTCAAGAGCCAGGTCGGTCCTCTGTTTTGGAGTGAGACGGATCTCCTGTGCCGCAAACCTCGACAACACCATTGTTGCGCCGTAGATTTGAATTGCGGCCTGTCGAAGTCGTTTTTGCTGTGAGGCAGACAATCGTTCGAATTGGCGCTTGGAGAATGCGTTCCCGGAAAGCGCTGTCTTCTCCGGGTTTCTGCGGTCCGACTCCATTTCATCGAAGAACTCCACGCTTTCCTTCAGGGAAAACCCGAGGTCCACTTGGACGTGTCGATCCGCCAGGAGGTTTCTCATGTGGAAGTTGAGGTCACGATACGAAAACCGGACTGGGTATTCCTCTCCCCGCACTTCGTCGATCAGCCGCACCTGCTCCTTGGTCAGCACAGCCAATGCCTTTGTGGTACGCGCCTCTTCTGCTCGAAGGTAGTCCCTGCGTTGTCGCTTAGAGGCGTCTCGCCAGACCTTCGCGGCCTCCATCCGATCCGGTATTGGCTTGGCAGGGTCGCTCCTTGTCGCGTGTGCAGCCGCCTCCTCGGCAGTTAACGTCGATGTGCTGTAGTACTGGCGAAACATGGTTTCGAGCCGGCCTCTTTGTTCGTCCGTTAGCGCGATCGACTTGCTGACGTAGTCGCTCAAGAGCGTGTCCGGCCACCGGTGCTGAACACTGAGCTCTACAAGCCGCTTTCTTTGCGAGGCGCTCAATGTGGCGTAGAGCGTTCGCTGAACGGCCTGCTTCTGATCCGACTCATCTCCAATGTGTGGCCGCAGAGACCTTGCCTCATCGGCCAGCATGTGTTGCGCCCGCGAAAACCGGAGCTCCTCTCCAATGTCCTCGAAGGAAAGCAAGGAGAGCCTTGGAACTTCTGGCTTGTAGGCGACTTGCTGTCGGCCAGCTACGTTGTCGCCAGACGATAGCGCCCCAGTCGCCATCAGTGAGACGGATATCAGTCCAGCTATGGTCTTGTTCCGGTTCACACCTGTCTGACGCCCGATCAGCGATGGCTGTTTCGAACTCATGTCTCCTTCTTACCCAGGTGGCCAAGACATCTTTCGCCCGCCGAGCAGGTGCGCGTGCAGGTGTGGGACGGTCTGCCCGCCGTCGACGCCCTCGTTGAACACGAGACGGTAGCCCGTTTCCGCTATCCCTTCGGTCTCCGCGATCTTTTTGGCAGCGTTGAGGATGTGCGTGTGGTCGCCGGATTCGGGCAGAGAGGCGAGCCCGCCGATCTCAGACCGCGGCACGATCAGCACGTGCACGGGCGCGACGGGCACGATGTCTCGGAACGCGACGACGTGCTCGTCCTGGTACACGACGTCCGCCGGGATCTCGCCCGCGATGATCTTCGAAAACAGGGTGGGCACAGGTTGATTCTAACCCCTCCCAGGCTCAAGAAGGCGAACCTGCCAAACTCATTGGGCCGATGGGAATCGACTGGGCGAAGATCTGGCGGGAGAAGGGCATCGAAGCGATGCTCATGCTGCCGCTGGCCGTGCTCTATGCCAGCGGCTGGGTTATCTACGAACTCATGTACCGGTTCGGGGTCATGAAGCCAAAGCGGCCGCACTCACCGGTCGTGTGCGTCGGGAACCTGGTCGTCGGCGGCACGGGCAAGACGCCGGTCACGATGTACGTCGCCAAGGTCGTTCACCAGCTTGGACGCGAGGTCGTGGTCAGCGTCAGCGGGTACGGCTCGCCGCGGCAGGACAACGCGCACGCCGCCCCTGAGGGCGATCTCGACGCGAGGGAGTGGGGCGACGAAGCTTCGCTCGTGCGTTCAAAGCTTCCCGGAGTCGCGCTCATCGTCGGTCGCGACCGCGTGAAGGCGGCGCAGATCTGCCGCGACCTTTACCCCTCGGCGGTGCTGCTGCTCGACGACGGCTACCAGCACCTGCCTCTCTACAAGGACGTCACGATCCTGCTCGACCCGCCCGACCTGGAGAACCGGTGGTGCCTGCCAAGCGGGCCATACCGTGAGCCGCGCACCACGGGACGACAGCGCGCAACGACCGTCGTGCCGGGGGATTTCAAGCTCAGCTCTCCGATGGTCGCGATCAAGAGCACCAACGGCGAGACGGCCGACGTCGAGACGCCCGTCAACGCGCTGTGTGCGGTCGCTCGCCCGGAGCGGTTCATCGACACGATCGAGCACCACGGCTATCGCGTCGCACACGAAAAGCTGTTGCCCGACCACGACGAGCTCAAGTCGAAGCGGCTCTTCGACGGGTTCGACATGACGCTGCCGGTCGTGGTGACCGAAAAGGACTGGGTCAAGCTCAAGCACCGCACAGATCTCGAGCTGTGGACGGTGCTGGTTGCCTCGTACGAAGTTCAACTCGAGCCCGCGGACAAGTTCCGCGATTGGCTCAAGGAAAGGCTCGATGGCGTCCGGTAGGAAACAGCTCGAGGGCAAGGCTGCCTCGTGGGCGTTGCGGAGCATTCAAAGGTGGTTGCGCAAGAAGCCGTACCTCGAGGCGCTCCAAAGGGGCGAAAAGCTCGGGCGGATGATCTGGCACGTCGCAAGGCGGCGGCGCGAGCTGGGAGAGCGTAACCTGCGCATGGCATTTCCGAGCATGTCGGCTGAGGCAGCGGGCGACACTTGCAGGCGAGTGTTCGAGAACCTCGGCCGCTCATCCGCGGACTTCCTGATCGGGCTCGACCGCACGAAGGATGAGCTCGAGTCCACCACCACGATCGAAGGAAGGGAGCACCTCGACGCCGCGCTCGCCAAAGGCAAGGGCGTCATCCTTGTCACGGCTCACTTTGGCAACTGGGAGCGCATCCCGGCGTGGACCGTGCTGGCCGGATACAAGATCACCGTCATCGTGCGCGATGCGGACGACCAGGGCGTGAACAAGCTGGTCAACGAACTCCGCGAAGGGCCGGGGACCGAGGTGATCTCGCGCGGCCGCGCGGCGCGCGCGAGCATCGAAAAGCTGCGCAGGAACGAGATCGTCGGTATCATCCCCGACCAGAACGCGAGGGAGATATTCATCCCGTTCTTCGGCAAGCCCGCCGGCACGGTGCTGGGGCCTGGTGTGCTCTCTGAGAGGACGGGAGCGACGGTACAGCCGGTCTTTTGCTACCACGTTGGCGAGGGGCGCTTCGCAATCCGGTTCCTGCCGCACGTCGTCGCCGATCCGGGATACGACACGAAGGGAGAGGGGATGATGCGCGCGATTAACCGGCTGCTCGAGGGGGTCATCAGCGAGTGCCCCGACCAGTGGCTGTGGTTCCACGACCGCTGGCGGTACGCACGGCGGAAGGGGCTGCTGTGAGGTTCCTGATCGCGCGGCTCTCCTCGCTGGGGGACGTCGTCTGCACTCTCCCGGCGGCGGTCGCGCTCAAGACCAGCTTCCCCGATAGCGAGGTCGTGTGGTGCGTGGACAAACGTTTCGCTGGCGTGGTCGAGATCTGCTCTGCGGTCGATCGAGTCGTGGTTTGGCCCAAGTCGGGGACCGAGAGAAAGGCCGAAGTGAAGGGCTTGGGCGAGTTCGACGCGGCGTTCGACTTGCAAGGCCTGCTCAAGTCCGGGCAGATCATCGGGATGGCGAAGGCGAAGCGGAAGCTCGGTTACCACTGGCGGCGCGAGGGAGCGTGGCTGTTCTCGCAGCGCGTCGTTCCCGACTCGAGCTCCTTGCACGTGACCGACCAGTACGTGGACGTCGTGCGCGCGTATGGGGCCGAGTGTGAGCGCGCCGAGTTCGGATTGAAGCCGTTACCCGAGGACGTCGCGAAGATCAGGTCGCTGCTACCTTCGGGCGATCTCGTCGTGTGCAACGCCGGCGCGGGATGGGCGACGAAGCGCTGGCCCGCCGGTCACTTTGCGGCACTCGCAAACCGACTCCACGCGCAGGGCAGCCGCGTCGCGTTCATCGGAGCGGAGTCGGACAGGGCCGCGTTCGAAGAGGTCAAGCGAGCCGGTGCGACGAGCGCGTTCGACCTGATCGGTCGCACGAACGTCAAGGAACTGGTCGCTCTCATTTCGGTCGCGAGGGCGCACTTCGGAGGCGACACGGGCAGCACCCACATCGCGGCGGCGCTCGGCGTGCCTGCGATCGGCTTGTATTCAATAACCCGGCCCGAGCGGTCTTGCCCGTACGGCCAGCGGCACAACACGCTCTACGACGCGAGAGGGCTGGATCGGATCAGTCCGGAGCAGGCGCTGGAGGCGCTCGACGCGACGATCAGGCAGAATGGATAGGACGATGCTCGACCGGATCGCCAACGCGCGAAAGGGCAAGACGCTCGTGTTCACGAGCGGCGTGTTCGACGTGCTCCACGCGGGTCACATCCACCTCCTCAACAAAGCCCGCGAGCAAGGCGACCTGCTCGTCGTCGGTCTGAACACCGACGCAAGCGTGCGGCGCCTCGGCAAGGGGCCAGACCGGCCGATCAACCCGCTCAAGGATCGGATGGCAGTCATTGCGGCAATAAAGCCGGTCGACTTCGTACTGAGCTTTGGTGAGGACACCCCGGTGGCTCTCATCAAGAAGCTGAGGCCCGACGTGCATGTGAAAGGCGGCGACTACCGCAAGCAAGACCTGGCCGAGTCCCCGGTCGTCGAGTCGTATGGTGGCCGCGTCGTGGTCGTGCGTCTGCTCAAGGGCAGATCGAGTACCGAGACCCTGCGGAGGCTCCGCGGAGAATGAAGGCGTTTGAGGTTGGGCCGGACGAGCGAGTCCTGTTCGCCTTCACTCACCCGGACGACGAGCTCGCGCTCACGGCATTCATCAGCAGGCTGCTTAAGCAAGGGGTCCCGATCCGAGTCCTGTGGACGCACTCGACGCCGGTCCGTGCAGCCGAGTCGCGGAACGCGATGCGCGCGCTCGGCGTCCCTTCCGACTCCCTGACTTTCTTTGAGACGGAGGACGGAAACGTCATCTCCTCCGTGTCCGAACTCCGCGGGATCGTAGCCGCGCTCGTCAAGGAGTTCAGGCCGACGCGGGTCGTCACTCACGCGTTCGAGCAGGGCCACATCGACCACGACGCGACCAACCTTCTGGTCAATCTTTGCTTCAAAGGGCCGGTTTTCGAGGCACCGTACTACCATACGTACCTTGCGAAGTTTCCGAGGCTGTACTGCTTCTCAACTCCCAAGGGAGAAGAGACGACCGCGCTCACTCCATCAGAGCGCACGATGAAGAAGCGGCTCGTCCGGATGTACCCGAGCCAGACTGTGCGCCGGAACGTGTTCGTCTACGAGCTCGTTCACACGATGACGATGAGGAAGCCGCCGCTCTTCCAGATGGAGCGGCTACGCCGACAGACGCACACCGACTTTCTTCGGCCCAACCACCCCGAACCGATGGCGAGCAAGATCGCCAAGAGCAAGACGTGGCAACGGTGGTTGCGCGGCGCGAAGGCCCTGATCTGACTATTTCTTCACGTACGGGCTGAACTTCGGAGTGCCGAACTCGCCGGGCCCCGAGATGTTCCTTTGGCTCGATCCGTCCGCACCAATTACGTACAACTGGCTTTTGCCGCCTTCGTCCAGCATCGCGAATGTGAGCTTCTTCCCTGTCGGGTGCCAGTTCGGTTCAAAGATGCGACCGGCGACAAGACGCTGTGCCGCGTTGAGTCCTCCGGCAAGCGGCACGATCACGAGCTGGCCCGGTTCAAACGTGTACGTGTCGACCACGAAGCCCACGACGACTGCGATGGACTTCGAGTCGGGTGAGAACGCCGGATCCTTGAGCGCCATCGAACTCTCATCGCCGAACGTGTACTGCACCGTCTTGCTTGCCTTCTCGCTCGAGGACCAATAAGTGATCGAAGCCGGAATTCCGAGCCTGACCTTGTGTAAGGCGGTGAACAAAGCCTCGAAGGAGTCGGTCTTAGTTCCTTCGACGCTGACGATCACGTCTCCCGTCTTGATCGAGAGCGTTTCGCCCACCGTTTTGGGGCCGACCATACCCACGAGCACTCCAGTGACCCCTGCCGGGATCGCCTTCTCCGTCCGCAGGGCCGCTGTCAGCTCGATCGGCTCGACACCAAGCTCCGCCTGATCGGTGAACAGCGGGATAGGCGTCGCGATGTGACCGTCGTCATGGATCGACAGCGCGAACAGGCCGTTCCGCCACGGCTTGATCGCGCGACCGTTGACCATCATCTCAGGTGGAACCTGGGCCGCGTCTGGAAACTCAAACCCCTGGATGGAGACCACAGCCGTGCCGTCTGGCGCGACGTCGAACTGGATCGACTGGCCCGCGAAGATCGGGACGGGACCGACCGGCTGCTCGCCGACCGGCTCCATAAAGTTCACGACGAAGAGCTCGTCGTTCTCACGGGTCACGACGGTGTACATGACCTTTCGGCCCATGCCCCATTTCGCTGACTTGAAGCTCGTGCCAAGCCCCTCGTACTGCTCTTGGAGGTGCCCAGCCTCGGCCTCGCCAACGTTCTGGAACTCGATCGGCGGCAGGAGCTGTCGGGTCTTCTGCTCCTCTTGGTTGAACTCGTAGACGTCTCCGGCGATCGTGACCAGCGCAGAATTGGCGAGGTTGGGCCAGTCAGGGGGGCCGAAATAGGGGCTGCTCGCGCTGCGGCTACCCTTCAGTTTATGGTCGACGGCGTTGGAAACGACGTTCCACCGAAAGACGTTGTTGCTGGCGCCCAAGCGGTTGCTGGAGAAGAAGATCCTCTGGCCGTCAGGGCGCCACACGGGGTCAATGTCTCCGCGGCCCTCGACGAACCCTGGCACCGTAGTCTTCTTACCGCTGGCGTCGAACAGGACGATGTGGCTGCCGTTGTCGGTGAACTCGACAGCGGCGATCATGTCCGACGTGTCCGTCGTGCCGAAGTCGGGGTCGAGCGTGATCTTCGCTATCCACTGGTAAAGCAGAAACAGTGCGGCGATCGCGAACAGCCCGACGACGGTGCGGACAAGAATCTTCTTGTTCATAAACCTTGTTCCAGC
>JANWJY010000067.1 GCA_025451715.1 Fimbriimonadaceae bacterium
CCTTGGTGCGGGTCAAGTAGAGCACGCCCCCGCTCTCGGTCCACGTCGCGTTCAGTCCCTTTGCAATTGCGGCCTTTGCGTCCGCGACAGGCATCTTGCTGAACCGGACAAGGAAGAAGTCGCTCAGAACGCTTCCAGTCGGCTTGATTGTTTCCCCGATCTGCCTTCCTAACGCCTCAAGCACGACAGACGAGGGCGCGCACGGGTGCGTCAATGTGACCGTAGCAGCCTGGGGCGTTGTGACCAAGAACAATAAGGCCGCGATCATTTCGGACTCTCCGGCCCCATTATAGAGGACTCACTTCCGCGGCAGTACCTTGAACTTGCCCTCGGCCCTGTGTTCGCCCATCGCGAGCTTCACCTTGTACTCGCCCGGCCGCACGTGGAACGGAGTGAACAGCGTGTCCTCGCCCTGGTCCGTCAGTTGCTGCCACTCCTCCGGAACAAGGTCCCAAACGACGCGGTTGTAACCCGGAGCGTTGTTTCCGACAAGGGTCTTGACCACGACACCGCCTGCAGCTTCGATCGTCACGCGGACCGGCTCGCCCGTGTACTCCTTGATCCAGTAGTCGATGCGCGCGCCCTGCGGCGGGTTCGGCGAGCGGAACACCTTGTGTGTCCATAGGCCGCTGTACTCGACGAACCACTTCGGCCGCGCGTCGGCGATCGTGAACACGTGCAGAGCCGAGTCCATCGCCTTCTGCGTCAGCTCGCTGATCCAGCGCGCTCCGTCGAGCACCCACACCGAAAGCCCGTGCGTACCGAGAACGATGTCGCTCTCGCGCGGGTGCTGCTTGATGTCGTACACCGGCACCGTCGGCAGCGCCGTTCCGTGCATCTTCGTCCATGTCTTCCCTCGGTCGATCGAGAGGTGGACAGCGTTCTCGGTCCCGCTGTAGAGCACGTCGGGGTTGAACAGGTCCTCACGCACGACCATCACGCTCCGTCGCTCGGGCAGTCCACCGGAGAGGTCCTTCCAAGACTTGCCGAAGTTTTCCGTCGCGAGCACGCATGGACGCATGTCGTCGCTGCGGTGCCCGTCGACCGACACGTAGCACCTGCCCTCAACGTGCGCACTCGCGCTCACGCGTGATATGTAACGCCCGCGCACCAGAGACGGTGTCACGTCCTGCCAGGACTTTCCGTCGGTGCGGGTGACGTGCAAGAGACCGTCGTCGGAGCCTGCCCACAAGAGTCCCTTGCGAAGTGGCGACTCGTCCAATGAAACGACCGTGCAATGCGTTTCCGCGTTGCTGCCGACGGTCTCCATCTTCTTCGGGTCGCAGGTCGTGAGGTCAGGGCTGATCTTCGCCCACTTCTCACCGCGCGCGGTGAGCTTGAACACATAGTTGCCGCCGATGTAGAGCGTCTTCGCGTCGTGCTTGCTCACGAAGAACGGAGAGTTCCAGTTGAAGCGGTGCCGTGCTTCGCCCTCGCGGGCCTCCGGCGCGATGTACCGCCGCTCCGCGTTTGAGAGGTCGATCCGCACGAGGTTCCCGCCCTGCCACTCGGCGTACATCACGTTCGAGTCCTTCGGGTCGAAGTCCGCGTGAAACCCGTCGCCCCAGTTCACGACCTGCCAGTCGGAGTTCGTTATCCCGGTCGCGGGCACCTTCGCGGCTTTGTCTTCGGGCTCGTTCTTGTCTGTCGCGCTCGGCCCGAGCCACGTGCCGTTGTCCTGCAGCCCACCGATCACGCGATAGGGGTCACTGTCGTCGAGCGAGATGTTGTAGAACTGCCCGCTGGGGATCGTGTTGAGGTAGTCCCACGTCTTGCCGCCGTCGAAGGTCTGCGACGCGCCGCCGTCTGTGCCGATGACGATGTGGTCAGGGTCTTCAGACGACACGAGGATCGCATGGTGGTCGGCGTGTAAGAGGTTGGCAAATCCCTCGCGGAAGGTCTTGCCGCCGTCGTCGCTGACCTCGGTCGTCCAGCCGAGCATGTACACGCGCTTCGCGTTCTTAGGGTCGAACTTGATCTTGCTGAAGTAGAACGCCCGGGGAGAACGAACGCTGCGCCGCTCCCACGATGCGCCGGAGTCCGATGAGAAGAACACACCGCCGCCGCGCATCCGGTCGTCGCGGATCGCGTTCGCGCCCTCCTCTGTCGATTCGACCACGGCGATGACCTTCTTCGTGTCACCTGCGAAAATGTCGAAGCCTACGCGCCCGATCTGTGCGGGAAGGCCCTTCGTCAGCTTCTTCCACGTGCGCCCTCCGTTCGTGCTCTTAAAAATGCCACCCTGAGCACCGCCACTCATAAAGCTGTACGGCGTTCGCAGGCGCATGTACATCGCCGCATAAACGACGTCCGGCCGGCGCGGGTCCACGATCACGTCGCAACAGCCCGACCTGTCGTCGATGTAAAGGATCTTCTTCCAGGTCTTGCCGCCGTCAGTCGTCTTGAATAGACCCCGCTCGGAGTTCCGCCCCCAAAGGTGGCCGAGCGCTGCCACGTAGCACACGTCGGGGTCTCGCGGATCGAGCGCGATCCGCGGGATGTCGTGCGTCTCTGCAAGCCCGACGTGCTTGAACTTCGCGCCGCCGTCCGTCGATCGGTACACGCCGTTCCCCCAGGAGGATGAGTTCCGCCCGTTGCCCTCGCCGGTGCCGACCCACACGATTTTGCCTTTGCCCTTCTTCGCGCGGTCCTTGACGGGAGTTTCCTTCTCCCACCCGCCCCACTTCGCGGACGCGTCGGCGACGGCGACGGCGCCGATGCTCGAGGTCTCCTCAGTCTTGAATAGCTGCTCGAACGTCGTTCCGCGGTTGGTCGTGCGCCACAGCCCGCCGCTCGCGAACCCCATGTACCAGGTTTTCGTGTCGCCGGGCGCGAACGCCATGTCGCTGATCCTGCCCCCCATGATCGCGGGCCCAATCGAACGCCACGCGATGCGCTTGAGGTCGCTTTCTTGAAGGGCGCGCTTCGCCTTCGGGGCGACCTTCTTGGCTGCGGGCTTCTTACGAGCGGGTTTCTTGGTCTTCCTGGCCATCTGTGGCCGCAAAGTATACGCCTATGGCTATTCGCAATACTCAGTCGTCGTCGTGGTCCTTCTTGTCGTCCAGCGAGGCACCGTAC
The DNA here is from genome assembly GCA_025451715.1 of Fimbriimonadaceae bacterium. Lineage (GTDB taxonomy): Bacteria > Armatimonadota > Fimbriimonadia > Fimbriimonadales > Fimbriimonadaceae > JADFMN01. The sequence goes on from JANWJY010000067.1 coordinate 3,079, forward strand.
ACGCCAAACCCCAGCTTCACGTTTGTTGGCAGTCGGTTGCTCCGCTCTTCGTCCAGCTTACGACGGCGCCTACGCCGGAAGTTCGAGAACTCCTCTTGAAACGACTCACTGCCAGAGTTAAGCGAGCCCCACGCGTGGAACGCAAGTCCGATACCCCAACCCAGGATCGGCCAGATCGCCCAGTTGACCGTCCCAGCCGTGATCCAGTTGATCGCGACTAAGAGCGAATTAATGATGATGTAGGCGAAAAAGTGCTCGCGAAACTCGCGGACCTGACGCTGCTTGAACTCGTGAAACTCCTTCCGCTCCTCCTTGCAGAGCGCGTATTCCTCTTCCGCCTGCAAAAGCTCGGCCGGAGAGATACCAAGCTCTTCCGCGGCCTCCACGAGCCGCGCGCGCAGATCTTGGTCCGCCCGACCCTGCTTGCGTAGAGCGAGCTTGAGGACTTCATCGACGTCCTCTTCTGTGATGAGAGCGTCCGTGCGGTCCGCCATCTGTTCCATTGTAGCAGGGCGAGTGCGGCTAAACTGGCCCAATGCGAGTCGGGGTCGTCGGAGCAGGGATCGCGGGCCTCGCCGCCGCCCGTCACCTTGCGGCCAACGGCTCCGAGGTCGTCGTCTTCGAGAGCGCGACCCACGTCGGTGGCCGATGCGCGACGCTCACGCTCGGCGCCTACACGTTCGACCCAGGTGCGACGAGCATCGTTCCGCGCGGTAGGGAAATCGAGCGCGTGATGCTCGAAGAGCTCGACTCGACCGACCTCGTCAAGATCGACACCCCCGTCTACACGCACGACGGGCGCCGCGTCTTCCATGGAGCGGGGTTACCACCGACCGCACGATACTGTTACAAGCAAGGAATGCGCACGCTCGCAGAGCTGCTCGCAATCGGATTGCATGTCGAGACTGGCAAGCGCGTCGAAACGATCGAAGCCCCGTCAGATGGTGGTTTCTCGCTCCTTGAGCAGACTTTCGAGGCGCTCGTGCTCACCGTTCCAATGACCGAGGCGATGCGACTGATGAGCCAGATCGGAGACGTGAGGCGGGCGAACAACACGCGCTACCGTCCCTGCCTCAGCGTTTTGCTCGGGCTCGACAAGGACTTCCACACGCCGTACCACGCGGTCGTCGCCGAGGAGTCCGTACACCCGTTGCACTGGCTCAGTATCGAGAACATCAAGGTCCCTGGCCGCGCGCCAGCTGGCCACACCGCGCTCGTCGTGCAGCTCGGCCCCAAGTACAGCAAGTGGAACTTCGACGCCAGCGACGACTCGATCGTCGAGGACGCCCTGGTCGACGTCGAGCGCGTATTAGGACCAGGTTTCGACCGGCCAGTCGTCCAACACATTGTACGCTGGCGCGAGAGCCAGCCAGACTCCGTCAGCGGGTTCGAGTCAATGAACCCTCCAGGCTCTAAGCTAGTCGTCGCCGGCGACGGGCTCGAGGGCGGACGGATCGAACACGCGTACGATTCCGGCATAAAGGCCGCTAAACTGTTGATTGGCCCATGAGACGCTACTTCACCATCGCTCTTGCCCTTGTCTCCGCGCTCTCCTGCGCAGGCGAGGTCACGCTCAAGATCAGCGGAGCCTCCGGGCTCAAGGGCACGGCCAAGCTCACCAACAAGATCCAAGAGGACGGCTCAAAGTACGTGCGCATGGAGATGGAGCTGCGCAGCACCGACGGCCAGATCGCGAACGTGCTCCAAGAGTCGGTGTACGACAAGGCCGGTATGCCTGTACGCATGATCCAGAACACCGAGTCGAAGGGCGCAAAGACCCAGAAGATCGTTGCAAACTTCGAACGAGGGAACGTGCGGCTGCGCGTGACGGACGGCAGTAAGTCCAGCGACGAGACGCTCTTGATTCCGGCAGGGATAAGCCCCGCGGCAAAATACGAGTTCTGGTTCGTGCGCGACAAAGTCTCGCCCGGCGGCAGGACCTCGTATTACCGGTTTGATCTGCAGACGACAAAGTGGGAGCGAATCGAGGTCGTGTTCCAAGGCGTCCGACAGATCACGGTCGAGGGCAAGTCCGTCAAGGCGAACCTGATCGAGATCGGTGAGATCAAGGCGGACGTAGACGACTCCGGCGACCCCTGGCGGATCGAGATGCCCGGCATCGTGCTCGAACGCTCGTCTTAGCTCCCCTCTCCTCTCTGGGGGAGAGGGGCCGGGGGTGAGGGGCTGTCTGCCGGTAACCTACTGACAGATGGACGTCACCGGCATCCTGAACAGCATTAACATGGCGTTGCCCAGCGGCGATGTGCCCGCGTGCACACCCATCGATGGTAGCGATATCGGCCATGTCACGTACGACTCTAGAGAGACCCTCGACGCCAAAGTAGCGGCGGCCGTCGACGCGTTCCACGTTTGGCGCGAGGTCCCTGCACCCAAGCGGGGAGAGCTCGTGCGCATCTTCGGAAACGTGCTGCGCGACCACAAAGAGCCGCTTGCACAGCTCGTCACGATCGAGTGCGGCAAGATCATCGAAGAGGGCCGCGGCGAGGTCCAAGAGATGATCGACGTGTGCGACTTCGCGGTCGGGCTCTCACGACAGCTTTACGGCCTCACAATCCAAAGCGAGCGACCGCAGCATACGATGCAGGAGAACTGGCTGCCGCTCGGACCGGTCGGTGTGATCAGCGCGTTCAACTTTCCCGTCGCCGTCTGGGCCTGGAACGCCGCGCTTGCGCTCGTGTGCGGCGATCCGGTCGTGTGGAAGCCGAGCGAAAAGACGCCGATGACCGCTCTCGCGTGCGAGGCACTGTTCAATCAGGCTGTTTTGCGGTACGGTGGTGCGCCAGATGGTCTGATCAGCGTCGCGCTCGGGGCACGCGAGATTGGAGAGGCACTGGTCGACGACACGAGGCTCCCTCTGATCAGCGCGACCGGGAGCGTCCCGATGGGTCGCGCGGTCGGCTCGAGCGTCGCGAGGAGGTTTGGCCGCGCACTGCTCGAGCTCGGCGGCAACAACGCGATCATCGTCACTCCGAGCGCGGACCTCGACGTCGCATTGCCGTCGATCCTCTTCGGATCCGTTGGGACTGCGGGCCAAAGGTGCACGAGCACGCGCCGCGTCATCGTCCATGAGTCGATGCACGACAGAGTGTTCGCAATGTTGGCAGAGGGCGTCGACGCGCTGACGGACCGCATCGGCGATCCGCGAGAAGAGGGGATTCTTATCGGTCCGCTGATCGACAAGCGCTCGTTCGAAGCGATGCAAGCCACGCTGGCGAACGTGAGAAGGGACGCAGTCGAAGTCATCGGCGGCCAGCGCGTCCTGCAGGACCATTACCCCGACGCCTATTACGCCGCCCCCGCAATGGTGAAACTGATGAATCAGACGAGCACAGTCCATATGGAGACCTTCGCGCCGCTGACCTACGTTATCCCGTACCAAGACCTTAATGAGGCCCTCAACATCCATAACGCCGTCCCTCAGGGCCTCAGCAGCGCGATCATGACCACAGACGTCCGCGAGGCCGAGTATTTCAAGCAGCACAGCGACTGCGGGATCGCGAACGTCAACATCGGCACCAGCGGCGCGGAGATCGGCGGTGCGTTCGGCGGCGAAAAGGAGACCGGCGGCGGACGCGAGTCCGGCTCCGACTCCTGGAAAGCCTACATGCGCCGCCAGACCAGCACGACCTACTACGGCACTGAAAAGCCCGCCCTCGCGCAGGGCGTGAAGTTTGACGTCTAGACGGGACACTATAGAAATCGCCCAGGGTCCTCGTTCGTCCGATTCCAGGTATATACGGGGCGGCGTCGCGGGACCTTCGCTGGGACCTTGAACGGTCGGGTCACTGAGCCGCACTCAACGCCCAGTGGGAAACACTATGAAGAAGACTTACGCCATCCTCGCCGCGGCCGCTCTGACGATGTTGTCAGTGGTCGCCTCTGCTGAAACCTATGCCGTCATCATCGGCATCAACGACTATCCCGAGCCGGTCGGCGCCGATGGCAAACCCATGAAGGACGACGAGGGCAACGTCATGTCCGACGACCTCAAGGGTTGCGTCAATGACGCGAAGTTCTGGCAAGGTCTGCTCGCCAACAGCTTTGGCGTCAAGTCCTCCAACATCCACGTGCTCCTCGACGGCGCAGCGACCGAGGCCAACTTCATCAAGGAGGTTCAGTGGCTAGTCAAGACCGTCAAGGCGGGTGACAAAATCTTCTTCTCGTACAGCGGGCACGGGTCACAAATCGAGCTCGACGACCAGCCGGAAGAGAAAGACGGTCTCACCGAGGTCATCTGCCTCGTCGATTCAGTGGTCCCCGACAACTTCTTCGCCGATTGGGCCAAGGACATGCGGAACATCGGGGTAGACGCGACGTTCGAGTTCGACTCGTGCCACAGCGGCGGAATCGACAGGGACGTTGTCAAGGGCGGCAAAATCGTACGGAACAAATGGCTGCCAACGAAGCGCCTGAGCGCGAAGCAGCGCGCCAACCATCTCGACCCGATCGAGCAGGCCGAGATCAAGATGGCCTCGAACAAGCCGCGAGCGGCCAACGCAGGTTCCTACGTGTTCCTCATGGCGAGCGGTGAAGACCAAACGTCGAGCGACGTCGAGTTCGTAGAGGCGGACAAGTATCCGCCTCAAGGCGCGTTTACGTTTATGATCAAGGAATCGCTCACGGCCAATCCAAAGCTCAGTCTTGAGGAACTGCTCACGGAGGTAAGGGCAGGGCTTAAGGACTGGGAGTTCACGCAAGTCCCGAAAGCCGAGTACAGCGACGCCAAGCGACCTGCAAAACCCGTCATCGCATAACCGATATCAACATGCTGATCGCTGCTCTCGTCCTGATCGGACTAGTCAAACAAGAGCCGCCGGAGACCCAGTCCCGGCGGCTCTCTCTCGTCGCACAGTCTTCGACCAACCGGCTCGAAGACATCGCGGTCAACGCCGACGAGACGCGCATCCTCACCCACGACCGCGAGTACGCGCCGCGACTTTGGGACAGGAAGACGATGCGTCTGCTCCGTGTACTGGATGGACACTCGTCCTTCGTGAACGTACTCGAGTTCTCCCCGGACGGCGAGCTAATCGTAACTGCGAGCGGCTTGGAAGTGATCCTTTGGGACAGCAGGTTTGGCCGAAAGAAGGCACAGTTGGTGATGCCAAGCGACGACATGGTGGCCGACGTTGCGATTTCGTCAGACAGCAAGCACGTTCTTGTGGGATTGCTCAGCGGGGATATCCTGATCTGTGACACAGAACTTAAGGTCGAGCACACAGTCAAGGGACTGGATTCGCCCGCAGTGGATGTCCAGTGCGCCCGCGAGGCAGAAGTCGGGTGTGCCGGCGGCCAATTCGGACGCGCCATTGCATTTACGCTCGATGGCCGAGTGCTCGGTACTTATGTGATCGGCTCGGAACCCGAGAAGAACTTCGTCCTGTGGGCGCGAATCGACCGGCTGGGCAAGCACATGGTTGTGACGACTCTCGACGAAAAGGCCCACCTCTTCGACATCGAGCACAACAAGAAGTTGCGCACATACGACCACTTTATGGGCACCAAGGGATTCAAACCCCTCACCCTCATGTCCGCGCTCTTCGTCGGCAAGGACGGTGACCAGCTCTTGGTCGCCGAAGAGTCCGGCCTTATGCGACTCTACGATGTCGCCACCGGAACGGTCGCGGGCAAGCTCGAAGGACACACGGCGCAGGTCCGAGAGATCCGTCAAACGGTGGATGGCACGAAAGTGGCGACCTACGGCGACGACGAGCAACTTAAGATATGGGACACTGTCGGCCAAAAGGAACTTCCGTTCACTCGAGGGCCGGGCAATCCCACAGCGGGCGAGTTCTCCCTCGATGGATCCGCGTTTTGGCTTGGGTTCAGCGACGGCTCGCTTCGCCGGCACGACACGAAGACTGGCGCCTACGATTCCGAAGCGGTCGGCACGACCGCGAGTACGGCTTTCGCCGCGCAAAAGGGCAGGTGGCTGTATTACGAGGCGGCCAATTACTGGATCGTCGACCTGCAGAACCAGACTTCCGTCAAACCGCTCGGATACCACGTCAGCGAGTTCAAGTTTTCGCCGAACGGAGGAAAGGCCAGTTGGAAGGATCCTCTTGAGGAAGACCAGTACTACCTGTACGACCTGGAGGGGGGCGCAGCGCAAATGCGCTATCTCAGGTGTCTGGGTGCAGAGTTCACGCGTGACTCGAAGCACTTGGTTACATGGCACTCCGATGGCTCCGTCTACGTGTGGAACACGAACGACGGAGAGTCCGAGAAGGGTTGGAACCTGGGAAAGGACAAGCCGAGAAAACAGGTCGCTGTCAGCCCGACTGACGACCTTGTCGTCTCGATCGCCGATGACACCGACCTCATTGAAGCGTGGAACTACCTCGATGGGACTGTCTCTCTCCGAGAGCAGAGCGGCCTCGGATCTCCCGAAGCGTGCGCGTTCTCAAATGACGGCAAGTACATCACGGTCGCCTGTAAAGACGGTATCGGCGTGTGGTCGGTCGAAGATCCTACGAAACAGGTGGTTTCAAAGTTCAAAGTTGAGTCCTGGTGGCGAGAAGTCCAGTTCTCACCAGATGGGCGGTGGATAGCGGCATCGAATTATAGCCAGCTCGTGGTGCTCGATGCACAGTCCGGCCGCGTCGTCTACAACGGTGTCGAGCTTGCAAGGAGGGTCGGCGTACACTGGTCGTCCGACAGCAGGTTGGCGTACATTTGGAGCAACCGCGTCTATGTCTTTGATCACGTGGATCCTAAGAAGGTAACGACGGTCAAGACTGCCGAGTCTGTCAGTTCAATCCAGTTCAGTGAGGACGGCAAGAGACTGCTCACGACCGACTCGTGCGACGGTCTCGTAGTCTGGGAGCTGCCGGACACGACAGGAGAGGACGCAAAAAGGCTTGGTAGCTTTGTCCAGATGAAATCTGAGGACGCGACCACTTGGCTCGCCACCGACAACCAAGGCCGCTATGACGCCTCCGACCCTGCCAACGTCACGGGCGCGCACTACGTGCTCGAATGGAGCGGCGGACTTGAGACGATAGCCGTCGAGCAGCTCAAGGACCAGTTCTTCGAGCCGGGACTGCTTGCAAAGCTCCTTGGTGCAGATCCCGATGGTCCGAGGCCAGTCCCATCGCTCGACGCGCTCAAGCTCTACCCGAGCCTCGACGTCACCATCGCGAGGTCGGGTGCATTGCGCGTCGGAATCGAGGAGCGTGACGACGGCGGAGTCGGCGTCCTCCGCGCGTGGGTCAACGGAAAACAGGTCTTCACGCGCAACAACCCGCCAGGGTTCTTCGAGGTCGAGCCGTCGAGCTTCGAACGTTACTTCCTACCGTCGAACCTCTTGCCGAAAGGGCAGGGCAACCTCGTCCGGCTCTCTGTTACGAACAAGGCCGGCGACCTCGAGAGCCCACCCGCCACAATCGATGTCGGAGTTCCAGCAGATCTGCGTCCTCCTGAAGTCAAAATGTTCGCCCTCTTTGTCGGTCTCAACGACTACGTCGGAACCATCAAGGACCTCACGACTCCCGCGAGCGATGCTCGAGAGCTGGAAATGGCCGTCCGCACAGTCGCGAACAAGCTCCTGCCCGAACACGTCGAGACGACACTACTGACGGCAGAAGTCGGAAGGGACGACACCACGCGCACCGAGATACTCGCCTGGTTCGACATGGTCGCCGCAAAGTCCAGCGCCTCCGACATCGTCGTCGTGTTCTTCTCGGGCCACGGCGCGAACGAGATTGCAGGTGTGCAGGACTATTTCTTCCTGACGCCGGAAGCAGACCCGTCCTCGGTCGGTGCCCTGACTGCGTCCACGGCTGCCATCAGCGGAAGGGAGCTGAGCGCTAGGCTTGCAAAGATCGCCGCGTCGAAGCAGATCGTGATCCTTGACACGTGCCACAGCGGCGCGTTCGCCACTCAGCTCACGAACGAGAAGTCCGTCTCCGGAGACTACCGCCGCGCCTGGCAGGCGATACGCGACGCGACCGGCACGTGGATGCTAGCAGGTTCAGCGGCGGACCAAAAGAGCTTCGAGTCGACCAACGTCGGCCACGGCATGCTCACTTACTCGCTGCTTGAAGCGATGGACCGCGCCAGCTCGCAGGGACTGAGACAGACCGAGAGCGGTGAACTGTTTGTCGACGTTGAAAAGTGGATCGGGTACGCGGCAGCGCGCGTCGAGTCGCTCAAGGACGAAGTCGGCGTCTCGGGCGTGCAGCGGCCACAGATCGCCCGTTCGGCCGGTTCGAGCTTCGACATTGGAGTCATGCAGGCCTCGCAGCGCGGCTTCATCGGCCTCACGGCGCCCCGCCCGATCGTAATCATGGGCGAGTTCGACCAGGACAAAGAGGATCCGCTCCGCATCGAGCAGACCCTGACCGACGCCCTGAAGGGCGACGAGTCAGTCACCGTGTGGACCGACGTCACCACCCACCCGCGCGCGTTCCGCCTGACAGGTTCTTACGCACAGGCTGATGGCACGATCAAGGCGACCGTCTACCTCCAGCGGTTCGGAGAAGCGAGAGACC
>JANWJY010000068.1 GCA_025451715.1 Fimbriimonadaceae bacterium
CGGAAGGACGCTATCAAGAAGATGGCGAAGCATCCGCTCGCTCGCGCGTTCCGCATCGATAAACTGACTCTGGCCGGAATCGAGGCGACGTTGCGTTTGTATCTCGATGGAAGGCACGAGGAGATCCCGGTGTGGCGCTCCATCTCGCGCCCGATGGAAGAGGTGAAGCGGCTCGCCGATCTGGTTGCCAGAGGGCACAAGGGTGCGAGAGTGGAACCCGGGAAGACCGAGATTGGAGGCGGTTCGTTGCCCGGTGCGACTGTCCCGACGTTTCGCGTCGGACTGACTGGAAACCCTGAGGACGCCGCAGTTCGATTGCGCTCCCGTGCCGTGCCGGTTGTCGGATACATCCAGGACGGGACGTTCTGGCTCGATCCGCGCACCGCGGATGAGGAAGAATGCGCCGCAGTCGCGTCCTATATTTAGGATGTCCGAGCGCGTAGACCAGCAGGAGATGAGGAACGACACCGTTCGCTCGCTCGTCCGCGCGCTGGAGAAGCACGGCCCGGGCGAGGGAGCGCACGCCGACCGTGTCGCGGTCTACTCGACGGCGACGGGGCAAAAGCTCGGGCTTGAGCTAGAGTCACTTATTTGCCTGCGGTGGGCGGCGGAGCTGCACGACGTGGGAAAGATCTCGGTCGATCCCCAGCTCTTGCGGAAGTTCGGAAAGCTGACGGACTCAGAGATGGCGCAGCTCCACGCGCACGCCGAGCTAGCGATGCGCGTCCTTGAGGAGTTCGATTGGCTCGCGCCGATCGTGCCGATGGTCCGTCACCACCACGAGCGCTATGACGGAACTGGCTACCCCGAGGGGCTTGGTGGAGACGACATTCCGATCGGTGCGCGCATCATCGGCGTCGCGGAGACGTTCGACGTGTTGACGCAGAAGTCGCCGTGGCGCGAGCCGATGGGTTGCAGCGAGGCCGTGGACGAGCTTCAGCGGTGCTCTGGCGCACAGTTCGACCCCGACGTGGTCGAGGCGTTCTGCGCGGTGCAGCCGCTGATCCAGCCGCTGGGCCAGGCACCGTAGCCAGATTGTTGTGCTTCGGTTGTTAATACACGGCTGGCTCCCAGACCTTAACCCCACCTTGAAACACGGTTGCGAGGATAAGACCAAGTCGGCTCTTGCCGGCAGGTGGAACACTTATGATCAGGAAGCCACAGAGGGCGTTCACCCTCATCGAGTTGCTCGTCGTGATCGCGATTATCGCGATCCTCGCCGCCATCCTCTTCCCCGTATTTGCGAAGGCCAAGGCCTCGGCGAAGAAGACCGCCTCGCTTTCAGGCATGAAGCAGATCGCCCTCGGGCTGCACATGTACTCGACCGACTACGACGACATGGCGGTGCCCGAGTACGGCTTCGCATCTTCCAGCGACCCGAACCCCTATCACAACAACATGACGTGGGTCGGAAAGATCATGCCGTACGTCAAAAACCGCGGCGTGTTCTGGGACAAGATCATTCCAGACCCGAGAGAGGACGGCACGCTGCCTTCAGGAGAGCGTGTGTTCATCGACCCGTTCTTTGGGTCCGGATACGAGTACCGGTGGGAGTGGGTGACAAACTTCTCTCTGAACACCGACGGATACTCGCGCCACTGGTCCGGGACGGACTGCAAGAACATCAATTGGAGCGGAAACGGGAACCAGCGCAGCCTGACCTCGATCGAGGACGTGGCCACGCGCATGTCGGTGGCCGTGACGCGATACGCCAACCTACCGTGGTCGTGGATGCGCTTCTACGCGATCGACGCGGCGTGGCCGACGATCGACCGCTACGCGAACGGCTGGAGCTGGTACCAGTTGATCTATGACGCGCGCCGTGACTACGAGGGTCCGCGCTTCATCGCGGCGTACGCCGACGGCCACGCCGGAAAGTTCGGACGTGAGAAGTTCATCGGGTACTACGTGGACACTCCTGGACAGAACGAGGCGAACACATATGACGAGTACTGCGACGCGATGGACGCGAAGAAACTGTGGTCGTTCTGGGGGCGAGCTTGGTCCGGAGACTAGCTGTGCTTCTCTTGGTCGGCATGGCGGTCCTCGGGTGCTCGAAGAGCCCCGAGGACGTGCCGGTCTCGTCGAGCGCGGAGCTCAAGACGATGAACGACCGTCAAATGTCGGACGAACAGCGCGAAGCGCGCGCGAGCCGGCCGCGATAAGCGCCCCACCCCCTCTCCCCCAACACGATGCTGTTGCGGAGAGGGGGCTCCGAGCGTCCCGCTCCATTTGTCCCTGCCGGTATTCTCTCGCATCATGTCTTCGACCCTAGAAAAGGCGACCGCTGTGCAGGCTCTGAAGGAGCGGTTCTACGACATCAACGCGCTGTACAGCGCGGGAGCGATTTTCGACTGGGACCAGCAGTGCTTCATGCCGCCTGCGGGCGCTGAGGCGCGGTCGCACCACACGTCGATCCTGGGCCGCATGGTGCACGAGATGCTCGTCGCGGACGAGACTGCGCGACTGATCGAGGGCGCGGCGAAAGAAGCCGCTCCAGGATCGGAGGACGAGGCGCTCGTTCGGGTGACGCGCCGGCAGTACGACCTCGCGACGAAGGTGCCGGCCTCTTTGGTCGCCGAGAAGTTGCGGCTCGCGGCGATCGGTCACGAGGAGTGGGTCGTCGCTCGCAAGAACGACGACTTCAAGTCGTTCGCTCCGACGCTCGAGAAGATGATCGAGATCTGCCGCCAGGAGGCTGAGCACCTCGGCTACAAGGGGCACATCTACGACGCGCTGCTCGACCAGTACGAAGAGGGCGCGGTCAAGACCGACGCCGAGAAGATGTTCGTGACTGTGCGAAAGCCGCTCGTCGATCTCGTGGCCGACATCAAGAAGAACGGGCGCAAGATCGACAACGGTTTTCTGGAGGGCGACTGGCCGGAGGCGAAGCAGCGCGAGTTCACCGAGAAGATCGTTCGGGCGATCGGTTTCGACTTCGAGCGCGGACGGCAGGACACCGCGCCGCACCCGTTCTGTTCTGGCTGGTCGGTCAATGATATCCGTCTGACGACGCGGTTCCAGTCATTTCTTGGCTCGGCGATCTTTGGTTCGCTTCACGAGGCGGGCCACGGGATGTACGAACAGGGTTCGCCGGCCGCTTGGGACCGCACTCCGCTCGCCGGCGGCGTGTCGCTCGGCGTGCACGAGAGCCAGTCGCGGTTCTGGGAGAACATCGTCGGTCGATCGCGCGAGTTCTGGACGTTCTTCCTTCCCCAGTTGCAAGCGATCTTCCCGTCGCTCGGTTCCGTTTCGCTCGACGAGTTCCATCGCGCTGTGAACAAGGTCGAGCCTTCGCTCATCCGCGTGGAGGCCGACGAGGTGACGTACAACCTGCACATCCTTATCCGATTCGAGCTGGAGTGCGCGTTGCTCGAGGGTTCGCTTTCTGTTAAGGACCTTCCCGATGCGTGGAACGCGAAGTACACGGATTACCTCGGCATCACGCCCCCGTCCGACGCGAAGGGGTGTTTGCAAGACGTGCACTGGTCGGCGGGACTGGTCGGTTACTTCCCAACGTACAGCATGGGCAACCTGCTCTCGTACCAGTTCCTCGCATCGATGACTTCAGAGATCGGGGACCAGCAGCCCGCGTGGTCCGCGGGAGAGTTCGGTCCGACGCTGAAGTGGCTGCAGGAGAAGATCTACTCTCACGGCCAGCGGTACCAGCCGCCGATGCTGGTGGAGCGGGTGACTGGAAAGCCAATGGGCGCCGAGGACTATCTCGCGGGGATCACGGCGAAGTACCGCGCTGTGTACGAGATCTAGGGCGGTCAGTCGAAGTCGTCGCCTAGATAGGTCATCAGGAAGGTCAAAACCCTGATGTCGTACTTTGCGATCACTAGGGTGTATTCCGCCGCTTTCCTAAGCTGTTCGCCGCCGTTCGCTTTGGCGGCCTCCCTCAGGAGTCGCTTGAGGCCGATCGAACCTTTTGGTCGTCCTGGCCCGCCGGGGTTTCCGGGCTGGAAGATGTGGGATTTGTCAGGGGGTACGTTTTATCGACGTTTTTTTCGTCGCTCTTCATCATTCTCCTTTGGTTTTGGCACGAGAAGGCCGGGAGGGCTTCTTGTGGATGGCTACACTATACCTGTTGGTAGTCGGTTTGTCAAGGTTTTACGCGAAATGGTCCCGGTTTTAGGTTCAATTGGTCAATAGGACCTTCTTGGCCCGGGTTGCTGCGTTTGGTGATGGCGCGCTGATTCCGCCCCTTCAGGGCCTGTCGGCTTGTAGCCTTTCCAGGGGCGTTGCCCCTGGCTAAAGGACCGCCGCCCCGTTGGGGCTGGACTGCGGCCGTCGGGTGCGCGCGATGCAGGATGCGAGCACCCGTCACGATCAGTGCGGGCTTGTAAGCCCGCGGACCGGTTGCGAGCCTGAAGGCTCGCGCTCCGTTCGCTTTCCGACGGCGGCGCCGTTGCTAAGAAACGGTGAAGGGAGGAGGTCGGCTGGTATACCGAACGCATGCGTCGCCCGTTTTTCTTTGCGTCGTTGGTGTCGTCGGCCCTTGCGATCGGGTTTTTGTCGTCGCAGGATCCCGAGCGGGTGGACGAGAGGCTGATGGCGACGTACCAGCGTCTCGACCCAGCGGGGTGGAGCGTGCAGATTCCTGGGCGGCCGGTGGACATCGAATTGAGCGGTGACGAGGAGCACGTTTGGGTGAAGGACAACACCGGGCTGCGGTTGATCCGTGTCAAAGGCTGGAAGGATGTCGCATCAATCAAGAGCGAGGGAGGCGCGTCGCTGACGGGTCTTGAACTTTACGGGCATAGCGTCTTCTTTACGAACGCGGAGAACTCGGTGCACGAGTTTGCTTTTGAAGGCGGGAAGATCGTCAAGAAGCGGTCGGTCTCGATTCCGGGCCCCGGAGGTAAGGGCGCTTCGTTCCCTTGCGGGATATCGACGGGCCTGTACGACGGCATAGCGTATGTGTGCGCGAGCCGGAACAACACTCTTGCGGTCATCGACCTGCGCAGCGGCGCGGTCAGTAAGGAGATCGAAGTCGGCGTCGCTCCTTACGACGTCGTGACGTTTGGTGCGATGGCGGTCGTAAGCAACCAAGGAGGACGACGACCAAAGGCGGGAGCGAAGACAGCGCCGAGTGCGGGGACGGAGACGGAGACCGATGATCGGGGCGTTGCGAAGACCGGGACCGTCAGCGTCATCGACCTCTTTCACGAAAAGGTGGTCAAGGAGATCGATGTCGGTCTGCAGCCGAGCGGGCTCGTGTACGGTGGCCAGTGGGTCGCGGTTGCGAATGCGAACTCTGACAGCGTGACGGTGATTTCGACCCACGATTGGAGGGTGCTTTCGACTTTCATCGTAAAGCCGGACTTGAGGTTGCCGTTCGGGTCGATGCCGAACGCGCTCGCTGTCAGCGGCGATGGCAAGACGATGTTCGTCGCGCTTGCTGGGAACAACGCGGTCGCGATCGTGGACATGGTCAATCCCAGAAAGCCGGTGGTCAAGGGGTTCGTGCCGACGGGCTGGTACCCGGGCGCGGTGGCCGCTCGGAGCGGGAGCGTTTATGTCGCGAACGTGAAAGGGGTCGGCAGTCGGGCGTTGAAGCGCGACGCAGCGCAAGGGTGGAACAGCCACGACCACTCGGGAACGGTGCAGAAATTCGCGTTTCCGACGGCTACTGAACTCAGCGCACAAACGGCGAATGTAAAGCGGCTCGACAGGGTGCCGCAGACGCTCGCCATGTTGGAGAGGAAGGGTTCTTCGGGCGCACTGCCGGTGCCTGTGCCAGCGATGCTCGGCGAGCCGAGCACGATCGATCACGTTATCTATGTCATCAAGGAGAACCGGACTTACGACCAGTTCTTCGGGGACATCGAGAAAGGTAGCGGCGAGCCAAAGCTCTGTGTCTTCCCGCGAAACGTCACTCCGAACCACCACGCGCTCGCGGAGGAGTTCGTGCTGCTCGACAACTACTACTGCGAGGGCGTGCTTTCCGCAGACGGGCACTCGTGGGCGACGGAAGGGAACGTCACTCCTTATCTTGAGAAGGCGTTCGGTGGGTTTTCGCGCTCTTATACTTTTGGTGACGACCCGATCACGTATTCGTCGACTGGGTTCATCTGGGATCATGTGCTCGCTGGCGGTCTTTCATTCCGGAACTTCGGCGAGATGGACGCGGCGGAGCAGGTGAACAATTGGAAGGTGGACTCGATCTGGCGCAACTATGACCGCGCGCGCGACGTGAAGTTCAAGCAGGTGATCGGCATTGAGAAGCTGCGCCGGTATTCGAGCCCCGACTATCCGGGCTGGAACATGGCGATCCCGGACGTGCTGCGCGCGGACCGGTTCCTCACGGAGTTCCGCGAGATGGAGCGTACGGGCGAGATGCCGAACTTGGTGCTCGTATACCTGCCGCAAGACCACGGCGCGGGCACGACGCCCGGGTATCCAACGATGGCGAGCTACATGGCGGACAACGACCTTGCGCTTGGTCGGATCGTCGAGACTGTCTCGAAGTCTAAGTTCTGGCCCCGCACAGCGATCTTCGTGAACGAGGACGATCCGCAGGCGGGGTTCGACCACGTCGACGGTCACCGCTCGATCTGTCTGGTCGTTTCCCCGTGGACGCGGACGGGGAAGGTGGACTCACACTTCTACAACCAGAACTCGGTGCTGCACACGATCCTGCGTATCTTTGGGCTACCGCCGATGAACAAGCAGAACGCGAGTGCACCGATCATGTTCGACAGCTTCGTCTCAACGCCGAACTTTGACGCGTACGAGGTGCGTGAGCCTCAAGTCGACATGAACGCCTTGAACCCGCCATTGTCGTCGTTGTCAGGTGCGGCGCGCAGGTGGGCGGAGGTGAGCATGAAGATCCCGATGTGGCGGCCTGGATTGAAGTCAGCTCAAGACGACGACAACCTGAACCGGATCATTTGGCACGCGATGAAAGGCTACGACGTGCCGTACCCGACAGAATGGGCGGGGTTCCACGGGCGGGGTCTGAAGCAAAGAGGACTGACGCTGGAGAAGGACTAGGGCCATGCAATACTGGGACGGGGTCGATGAAGTTCGCGTACCCGTCCCAGCGGTTTCAGGACTGGCTCTCGCAGCAGTGGTGCGTGTGCACAGGACGTCGCGTCGAGCCTAACTTGATCGGTTGGCTGATGGGGCCGTACGGCAATGTGGACGTGATCGAGGACCGGTACGTCAATGCGCTCGCCGCGACCGAGGGCCTTGAGGTTCGCAAGAACGAGCCAGGGTTCGGACTGGTCGAATCCATGGACGTGTTCGAGCTAAGTTCGGAGGACCGTCGGCGCCTTAGTCCTGAAGTCGCGGACTTCTACGAGCACGCGATCGATTACGAGTTCGACGTGTGGTCCGAGTGGTGCCAGTTCTACCGCCCTTTTGCGGGTCTGCTTGCCCGGCTGTACAGCAAGCGGCTACAACAGTTGAACCTTCCAATGTCGTCACTGGACACTTCGCGTGGGATCCGGAGCCAGATCTACAAGCTCTTCGACGCGGCCACTGGCGAGGCAAGGCACACGATTTGGTACCGTCATCTCAAGTCGAACCAAGAAGTGATCTACTCGGGCATCTATTCTCACTGTCGCATTCCTGACGGACGGGTGTGCATGAAGGTCGTTTTCCCATTGCCCCGCGGCAACGCGACGGTCGTGATGGGGCTGTCCGTCGGCGAGGACGGATCGCTGACGCTGCTCTCCAAAGGGAAGAAGTTCGGCGACGCGGGGTTCTACTTCTTGCTGGTCGACTCGAAGGGACGTCACCACGCTCGTTACCTGCCATCGATGCACGAGTCCATCACAGTATTCGTCGATGGTGAGGGCGTTTTGCGCGCGGACCACGTGCTCAACCTGTGGGCGAGCAAGGCACTCCACTTGCACTATCGGATCACAAGGGTCAAGTCATGACTGAAGAGGAACTCGCAAGGCTGACACCGGAGGAGCGCGCGAGGCTGGCTGCTGCGGAGCAGGAGGCGCTCAGCATTCTCAAGCGGCAGTTGAACGAAGGTCGGCGGGAACCGCGCCGTCACCAGCGGTTTGCGCTGGCAGTGTTCGTGTTCGTCGCAGTGCTTGCGCTCGTTTTGATGGGGATAGCATGGCTGGTCACGAGGTTCTCGGGCTGATATAGAACCGGGCGGCCGCTGCGCGGCCGCCCGGTTGATGGACGACTACGGAGA
>JANWJY010000069.1 GCA_025451715.1 Fimbriimonadaceae bacterium
AACGGCTCGCGCATCGTCGTCGAGAACATGCGGCGCGGGATGGCGCCGGAGGCTGCGTGCATCGACGTGCTCAAACGGATCTGCGCGCGCACGACCGACAAGCGGCTCATCCGCTCGCCGGGCGTTCCGGACTTCCAATTGCAGTTCTATGCGATCAACAAGGCTGGACAGCACGGCGGCGGCTGCATCCACGCGGGCTCGCGCTACGCGGTGCACGATGGAACGGCTTCGCGAACGCTACCTTGTGCGGCGGTGATCAGCTAGAGGGCAGGGCTACGCTTGTAGTGCGGCAAGCGATTCGAGGATGGACGCCTCGCGCTCCCACGCGGACACCGCTTCGTCGAGCTGGCTGCGTAGCGCCTCGTGTCGCTCCGACATCGCGACCAGGTCCGCCCCATCGGGCGGAGCGGCAAGCTCCGCCTCGAGTGCGACCAACGCGCCCTCGAGCGAGCCGACCCTCTCCTCGCACTCTTCGACGGACCTCCGCACTTGCCCGATCGCTTTGCTCACCTCTCGCGGCGACATGCCGGCGAACTCCTTCGGGACCTCCTTCGTCTTCGAAGCAGACCCGCGTGATACTGTCTTCCGACGGTACGCCTCGTACGAGCCCGGATACACCACACACAAAGAGCGGCGCACGTCCAGAATGCTCGTCGTCACCTGCCGCAACAGCCACCTGTCGTGTGATACGAGAACCAGCGTCCCGCGGTACTCCTGAAGCACTTCGGCTAGCGCTTCGCGCGAGGCCATGTCGAGGTGGTTCGTCGGCTCGTCGAGCACGAGCAGGTTCGGCGACTCATAGCACAGCCGTGCCAAGGCGAGCTTGTTCTTCTCGCCGCCGCTCAGCGTGCGTATCGGTCGGAACACGTCGTCGCCCTCGATCAGGAACCGCCCGAGCAAGTCTCGCGCCGGGGCCGTGTCCATGCCGCACTCGTAGCACATGAACTGCAGTGGCGATAGCTCCTGGTCCAGCCCTTGAGCGTCCTGCGCGAAGTAGCCGACTTCGACGTTCGATCCGAGCTTCACCGTTCCTGAGACAACCGGGTGGTCGCCCATGAAAGTGCGAGCCAGTGTGGACTTGCCGGCGCCGTTCTCACCGATCACGCCCCAGCGGTCGCCCCACTGCACGGTCCAATTGAGGCCGGAGAAAAGTGTCTCGTCGTCAAAGCCTACGGCCAGATTCCGTGCTTCGATCACGACGTCGCCAGAGCGCTTCGCCGCCTTTATCGAGGCTGCCATCCCGCGCTGCTTCTTGGGAGCCTGGATCCGGCTCGATTCTATGCGGTGCATCAGTTTCTTGCGGCCGCGCGCCTGAGCTGTGCGCTGAGAGTTGATGAACCGTCGCACGTACTCGTCGAGCTTTGCGATCTGTTCGGTCTGCTTCTTAGCCATGTCGGCAAGCTGTTCGTCGCGCTCCTTTCGCAGCACGAGGTACTTCTCGAACCCTCCGGGGAACGACTCCGCCCTGTGGTCGCGCAGCTCGATGGTGCGCTGCGCAGTGTTACGGAGGAATTCTCTGTCGTGGCTCACGAGAAGAACCGCGCCGTGGTACTTCGTGATCCAGTTCTCGAGCCACTCCGTCGCTTGAAGGTCGAGGTGGTTGGTCGGCTCGTCCAAAACGAGAAGGTCCGGTTCCTCCAAGAGCAGCCGCGCGATGGCGAGCCGCGTCTTCTCGCCGCCGCTGAGCGAGTCGGCCTGTCGCGAGAACTCATCTTCGGAAAAACCCATCTTGAGAAGCACGGTCCGGATGTCGCGCTCCGCGCTGTACCCCTCCGCCTCCAAGAAGTGCTCGTGCACGAGCGCGTACTCCTCCACGTCTTCGGGGGTCGCTCCTGCCTCGAGCCGCTTCTCAAGCTCCGAAAGGCGCTGCTTAAGTTCGAGCTGTCGGGCAAGGGCTGTCTCTACCTCTTGCAACACGGTTCTTCCGCGCCCAACAGGCACCTCTTGACGCAGGTACCCGACCTTCGCGCCGCGCGCAAACTGCACCGTTCCGCGGTCCGGCTCCAGCTCGCCACATAGGATGCGGAGGAGAGTCGTCTTTCCCGTCCCATTGCGCCCGACAAGGGCGACCTTTTCCCGAGGGTCGACCCGAAAAGACACGGAATCGAGAACGATATCGATTCCGAAGCTCTTGGACAGGCCGTTGACGCTGAACAGCACGGGCCACAATTTTACAGCGGTATGGGAACGCGAAAAGCCGAAAGGCTATTAACCTTAGGTATGAGACCGCTCCTGACGCTCTTAGTGCTCGCCTCCGCCGCTGTGATAACTACTATCGGCTGCTCTCCCGAAGCGGACGGCGGGACAGCGGCCTCACCTGCCTCTGAATCTGCAGGCACGGGCAATGTCAGCGTCGCGGACCCGGACGACGAACACGAGCACAACATCGTCGGTGACACGGACGAAGACAAGCCCGGTGCGGACGATGTCGAGGACTCCGACGGCAAGGACGACGACCGTAAGGAGGAGAAGAAGGACGACAGCAAGGGCGCCACATTGACGACGTCGGCTCCTCAACAGCCCTCTTTGAAGCTCACCGTGTACCGAAACGCCAGCGGCAAGTTGATGTGCCCGGTCATGGACGTACCGATCGAGTCGGAGGAAAGGGCGTTTGGCTTTGCAGACTGGAAGGGCAAGCGATACTACTTCTGTTGCGACGGATGCCCCATGGTCTTCGACAAGAACAAAGACACGTACGCAAAGTGATGGCCAGGCTCAGGGCGCAGCTCTCACTTCAATAGTCAGACGTGAACGGCACTGGACGCATGGCAAGCGCGTACGTCGTTGCGTCCAGGTACCGGAGCCCTTCAGGAGCTGCGCCGAACACAGGCGACAGCGTCGAACCGTTGCTGCCCCACACGAATCCAGAGAACCCGCCGAACGAAGGCACGATGCACCAATATGTCCCTGTCGTGGGGAACACGTCTGCAAACTTTTGTAGCGCGGCCTCAGTCGAGTAGCGGCAGAACACGAGGTTGTCCGCCTGCGACACCACGAACCCTTGATCTGACAGAATGCGACGCAAATCTTCGTAGAACTCGCGCGTGAAGAGATCCATGCTCAGCGCCGTGTTCTCCTCCTCATAGACGTCTGTACAGTCGACGACGATGAGGTCGTACGAATCCTTCGAGTGCTTGACGAAGGCGAACGCGTCCTCGATGTGCACTTGCACGCGCGGGTCGTCGAACGCGCCCGCACTTACGAACGGTATCGTCTCGCGGCACGCCTCGACGACTCCGCCATCGATCTCTACCATGTCAATGCGCACGAGCGAAGAGTGCCTGCATAGCTCGCGCAAGACGCCACCGTCACCTCCGCCGACCACCAGGGCGCGGCGCGGCTCTTTGACCGACGTGAGAGGGATCTGCACGAGCGACTCGTGGTACGCATGCTCATCGATCTCGCTGAGCTGTACGTGCCCGTCGAGCAGGAGCACTCGACCCAGGGCGAGCGTGTCCAGCACCTGAATTCGTTGAAACTCCGTCTGGACGTCGAGAACGCTCTCGCGCACCTCGACCTGCAGGCCGAGTTTATCGCTCCTCGTTGGGATGTAGAGCGCCGTCTTTCGCACCGGCACAGTTTGACATTCCCGGTAGTTCGTGGGAGGTCGAGCGTCCCCACGGGCCGCCGCTCCCGTATAATGATGCCGGTGCAAAAGCAGGAGCAGATCCGTCACCTTTTGCGCAGGTTCGGGCTCGGCGCGAGCCCGAAGGAGGTGCGCGAACTAGAGTCGCTGAGTCTCGATGACGCAGTAGAGCGCGTCTTGGGATACGACCTCGCCATCGATCCTTACCCGGTCAGCCCGTGGGAGTTCACGACCAGCGACCAGAACCCTCAGATCAACACCAACGCGCGAAACTTTGCAGACTGGTGGGCGCTCAAAATGTGCACGACGGCCCGCCCGCTCGAAGAGCGGCTCGCCCTTTTCTGGCACGACCACTTCGCCGTCAGCGAGGCCAAGGTCCAGGACGGTCGCAAGATGCTGCAGTACCTCGACGTTCTGCGCAAGAACTCCGCGGGCAACTTTGCCGAGATGCTGAGCGAGGTCAGCAAGACCCCGGCGATGATCGTGTGGCTCGACGTCCGAGAAAACATCAAGGGGAGGCCGAACGAGAACTTCGCGCGCGAAGTGATGGAACTGTTCACCCTTGGTGTTGACAATGGGTACACGGAGCAGGACATCGCCGAGGCCGCTAAGGCCCTGACCGGCTGGGCGTTCCGCGACACGCTCAATTATCGCGAACGTGAAACAAACCCTGTCGAGGAACAGATCAAGGTCAAAGTCAAGAGCGCGCAGCCGATCTTCGAGTTCCAACAGGTCGCGAACAGGCACGAAGCGGGCCCGAAGACAATCTTCGGAAGCACCGGCGAGTACGACGGCGACGGCGTCGTCAAGCTGCTGCTCGACCACCCGAACACTCCTCGCTACATCTGCAGAAAGCTCTGGGAGTGGTTCGCATACGCAAACCCGGACGAAGAGATCATCGACAAGCTCGCGTCCACTTTCATTCGGATGAAGTACGAGATCAAGCCGGTGCTACGCGAGATCGTCGCGCACCCTGCGTTCTGGGGCGAGAAGTCCGTGAACAAGAAGGTCAAGAGCCCGGTCGACTACACGGTCGGGCTGATGCGTCAGTTCGGTGCCGTGTCGATCCTAGAAAAGCGAGAGATCGGCGAGGTCGATCCGTTCAGACCGATCAACCCGGACGTGCGCGGTTTTGCACGAGCGGTCAACCAACAGATCCGCCGACAGGGGCTCGAGCTCCTGTATCCGCCTTCGGTCGAGGGCTGGCACTGGAACGAGGAGTGGATCGGCGCGGAAAGCATGCTTTATCGCATCGACCTCGCGCGGCAGTTCTTTGCCAACCGGCGCCTTGTCGCACCGCTCATCGAGCTTTCGACTCCCGAGTTTGCCGTCGAGCCGTCCTCGACTGCCGATGCGGAGACTGCCGACCGGATCCTCATCCTGCTCGACGTGCAAGTCACGGGCCAGCAGCGCATCGCGCTGGCGCGCTTCGCCCGCGAGCTACAGTTGAACAACGCACTGTACTCTCAGCCGCGGAACTCGGTCGACCGCCTTTGGCGGTTCCTTCAAGTCGTGTTCGCCATGCCACAAACGCACATGTGCTGACGCAAGCCAGGCATTATTGCCAGGGCCGAAACCAACCGGATACTTTGCGCATTAGATACAATGTTCGTGTTCGACCAATGCCGAGAGTGTTATTTTGGAGAGTTGCCCATGAGTCGTATCCGCGTCTTCAGTCTCGTTGCCATCATATTCGCCCTTGCGCTTGCTGCGACCTCGGGCGCGCAGATCGTCCTCGGCCAGGTTGACAACTTCCAGGACGGAACGCTACAAGGCTGGGGCGGAGGAGCATCGCTGACGAACGTCGCGACGGGAGGCCCCGGTGGGGCAGGCGACAGGTTCTTGCAGGTGCAGTCATTTGGCGGGATCGGAGGCGGTAGCCGGCTCGCGACGTTTAACAGTGCACAGTGGACCGGCAACTATTCCGCCGCAAGCGTCACGGCTGTCTCACTGTTCATGCGGAACTTGGGGCAAACAAACCTCGCTATTCGGCTCGTGCTCTTCGACCTCGATGGAGTGGACGAGCGCTGGACCTCAACGGTCTCGCAGGCGCTCTCGGTCGGTGGGGCCTGGCAGCTCATGACGTTTTCCGTCGCAGAATCCTCACTCACTCGCGTGCAGGGATCAGGGAGCTATGCGAACCTGATGGTAGACGTGGACCGACTGATGTTCCGACACCAGTCAGGGGCCCCCGCAGCCGAGGGCCAAGCGATCGCCGCGATGGCGGGGATGGACAATGTCAGGGCAGTCCCAGAGCCCGCATCGTTGCTCGCATTGGGTCTAGGGACGCTGTTCCTTCGTCGCCGTCGCCGGTCTTAAGGTCACTCGTCGCAGGTTCATGATGAACCCGTTCTTCAATACGACGGGTCGGACCGTGAGGGTGTAATTGCCGGCGTTAGGGACGCCGAACGCGCCGATGCGAAGTGACTTGTAGGCGTTCCAGCCTCCTGTTGAGGGAAGTTCGTATCCGATCTTTGAGCCATTGAGTTCGACTTCGAGCTTTGCTAAGTGCGCGGCTTCAATCGACGCGTATTCGATCTCGACGTCATAATTGCCCACACGCGGTAGCTCGAACTCCCACGTCACTGAGTCGTCCTTGTTGGTCCAATAGCCGATGTTCGCGTTTGAGCCGCTACCCTCGAGCCTCGCGGTGGTGCCGTGGACCTTGGCGTCCATCGCGTTGAGGGTCAACACGCCCTCCCCATCTGGCGAGAGCGGCGGAGTGACGACGATCGGGTCTCCTTCGATCTCGACGCAAATCGTCGTGAGGATCTTGCCCGCCTTGAGGCCGATGGTATTGACGAGAGGAGACCCAGCATCAACGTGCTCCGCCGTCGATTGTTCCCTTTGCACGATGCGCAACGATTTGGACCGCTCGTTCAGTGGGTACGCGCGGACGATGCGGTTTTGTAAGCCAGAGAGCTGAATGTCACCTGCACGGAAGTGGTCGAAGTGTGATGCTGATACATCAGAAGCGAACAAGTGTACATACAGCTTCCCAGGCTTTGTCGTCACTCGGTAAGGGAGGCGGGCGAAGGGCGACGGCCCCGCGCCATAGATCGCCTCTGCGTTCACCCGCACATACCCGCCCATCTCCTTCAGTCGGTCGAGCGAAGGCTGCGGGATGAGACCTTCTGCAGTCGGGCCAACGTTGAGCAGGAAGTTGCCGCCCTTTGATACACAGTCGACAAGGTTGAACAGAAGCTGCTCGGGCGACTTCCAGTTGTGGTCGTCCTTCTTGAACCCCCACGTGTCGTTCATCGTCATGCACGACTCCCAGTTGACGCCGGGGAGGCCCGTCGCAGGAATCTCTTGCTCGGGAGTGCCGTACTCCCCCGCAAAGCCCGCGTCGGACATTCCCGCCATTCCGCCGCGGCCCTTGTCGACGCGGTTGTTCACGATCACGTCTGGGTCGAGAGACTTGACGTAGTTGTAGAGGTCGACTCCGCGCTCGTGCGTCCACGCGGCCTCCCACTCTCCGTCGAACCACAGGATCCCGATCTTGCCGTACTTCCCTGAAAGAAGTTCTGCGAGCTGCGCCTTCATGAACGCAACGTATCGGTCCATGTCAGGCTCGCCTAGGTCCGGCCGCAGGTCCCACGGTCGTCGCTGCGAGAAGTCCTTGTGGTGCCAGTCCATGATCGAGTGGTAGAAGCACATCTTCACGCCTTGCCTCTCGCACTCCTTGCTCAGCTCGAGAAGGATGTCGCGCTTGAACGGGGTTCCCATGACGTCCCACTCTGTTTCCGCGCTATCGAACAGAGCGAACCCGTCGTGGTGCTTGCTGGTTATGACGATGTACTTCATACCCGCGCCCTTCGCCGCGGCGACGAACTCTGCGGCGTTGAACAACGTAGGGTTGAACTGCGCCTGCAGTCCCTCGTACTCGCTCATCTTCGCCTGTGCGGAGTTGTAGATCCACTCGCCGATGCCGCCGATCTTGCGCCCTTGCCACTCGCCTGCGGGCACTGCGTAGAGCCCCCAGTGGATGAACATCCCAAAC
>JANWJY010000070.1 GCA_025451715.1 Fimbriimonadaceae bacterium
GCAAGCGTTAAGGAAAGTGTCGCGTCGTGCGTGCCGAAAGGGTTGCACGGCCGCGTAGTCCCCGGGCACCCAATGTCCGGGCACGAGGCGACAGGCGCGGCAGCGGCAAGGGTCGACCTCTTCCATGGAGCTTACTGGGTGCTTTGCCCCTTTGCCGAAGCGACCAGCAGAAGCATGCAGACCGTCAGGTCGATGGTGCGGCACCTGCGCGCACTGCCTGTGCTCATGGATCCGTTCGAGCACGACCGCCACGTCGCGCTGCTCAGCCACTTGCCGCACGTATTGGCCAACTCGCTTCTCCTGCGCTCCACGATTCTCGACCATAGGCAGATCCACGGAGGGAGCTGGCGTGACCTCACGCGCGTTGGCGGATCGAACCCGTCGCTGTGGGCCGACATCCTCATCGCCAACAAGGCGGCCGTGCTCGAAGAGATCGACAAGACCGCGGAAGTTGTCGGCGAGTTCCGGACAGCAATCGAATCAAACAACGCTGAGAAACTCAAGTCGCTCATCGAGAACGCGAGAGGGGCGAAGTGAACCTGCGCGTGTCTCGTGTAGTGCACTTGAAAGGTACTGTGCGCGCACCAAGCGACAAGTCCCTCACGCACCGTGCATACATCTTCGCAATGCTCGCGTCTCGCGGCGCGAGCGTCATTGCAAACCCGCTTCAAGGTGAGGACTGCGAGAACACGCTTCGAATCGCGGTGCAGCTTGGAGCAGCCATACAGCGAGGCCCAACGTCGGTAACGCTCTCTCCGGCAAGCGCGCTACAACAGCCGGCGCAATCGCTCGATTGCGGCAACAGCGGCACCACGATGCGCCTCCTCGCCGGCGTGCTCGCGTCGTCACCGGGCATTGTGGCGGAGCTCAGAGGCGACGAGTCGCTCTCGCGCAGACCCATGAGGCGCATCACTGATCCGCTCAGGTCGATGGGCGCTGACATCATCGGTGACCAAGCGCCGTTAAGAGTCAGCGGCGCAAACTTAGAGGGAATCCACTACACGACGCCCGTCGCAAGCGCACAGATCAAGAGCTGTCTCCTGCTAGCCGGACTGCGCGCGGAAGGGACGACGTGGGTCACCGAGCCTGCACAAAGCCGCGACCACACCGAGAGGATGCTCAAAGCCCTCGGCGTCGAGCTCCAGTCCAATGGCAACAACACCGTCGGCATCGCCGGCGGACAATCGTGGCAAGGGTTCGAGTTCTCCGTCCCCTCCGACATCTCCAGCGCGGCGTTCTTCATGTGCGCGGCTGCGATGGTGCCGGGATCGAGGGTCCTCCTTCAAGAGGTCGGCACGAACCCCACCCGGACGGGGGTGCTCGAGGCGCTCGCACAGGCAGGAGCGCACATCACACTCATCCCGCGCGAAGACCAGATGGGCGAGCCAGTATCAGACATTGAAATCCTCTTCAACAAGCTTGCACCGTTCGAGATAAAAGGCGAAATCGTCCCGCGGCTCATCGACGAGATCCCCGTGCTCGCAGTGATGGCGACCCAGTGCGAAGGCACAACGAGGATCCGCGATGCAAGAGAACTCAGGGTCAAGGAGTCCGACCGGATCGAGACCGTCGCAAACAACCTGCGCGCCATGGGCGCGAACGTCGTGACCCAGGAGGACGGCATGGACGTTACTGGCCCAACGCCGCTAAAGGGAGCGACGATCGACGCAAAAGGCGACCACAGGATCGGGATGGCGTTCGCAGTCGCTGGCCTAGTCGCAAGCGGCGAGACGACGATCGAGAACGCCGACTCGATCGCCACCAGCTACCCGGGCTTCGAATCCGACCTGAGCACCCTTACTGAGCGAACATAGCCTGCCTGAGGACCGTCAATACCGGCAAGTGGGTTCAAGGACAGTCACCGGAGCGTTCGCGCTGCTTCTGGCGGCCCCGTACTCCAACGCCCAAACGACCGACCCGACAAAGGTAGCGCTCGACCTGCGAACGATGCGCCCGATCGTCGAAGTCTTCGTCAACGGTGAGGGCCCGTTCAAGTTCGTGCTCGACACCGGCGCCTCGCAGACGATGATCAGCTTCGACCTCGCAAGTCGGCTCCAACTCCCGCGAGAAGGGTCTGTCATGGTCACGGCGCCGAACAGCCCAGGCGGAATACGCTCGCCACAACACCGGATCAGAGAGCTGCGGATCGCCGACCTCAAGTTCTTCGGCGTCAAGGCCACCGCGATCATCGACGACAACTTTCAAAAGATGCTGCGGGCCGATGGAGTGCTCAGCGCGCAAGACTTTCACGGCTACCTCGTCACGCTAGACTATCGGCAGAGGCAACTGACGATCGCACCGGGCCGACTGCCCGAGGCTGATGGCAAGACCGTGTTCGACTACCTGCTACGCCAGAACATCCCGGGCATCAACCTCGACGTCATGGGCCAGAGCACGTTCTTCCACCTCGACTCGGGATCGCCGTTCTACATCGCGCTACCCGGCACCATGCTAACGACCCTAGATTACGAGAAGAAGCCCCAGATGGTCGGAAGCGCAGGAACAGTCACGGGAATCTTCGCCGTGTACAGCGGAAAGCTAGCCGGCGACATCAAGTTCGGGCAGTACACGATCACCAAGCCGAGCATCGAGGTCCTTGATAAAATGCCGTACGGCAACCTCGGATATCGGTTCTTCCGCGACTATCGCGTCACGTTCGACTACGCCGCACACAGGATCAGGCTCGAGTTCTGGAAGGACATCGTCGCGGGATCCTAGCTTTCTGCCTTCAAGCACTGTCCACTAAACCCTAAACCCTAGACCCTAGACCCTGATCCGTCTCACTCCCTGGTACCCTATACACTCCCGCCCGGGCGTAGCTCAGTGGATAGAGCACCAGTCTTCGGAACTGGGTGTCGGGGGTTCGAATCCCTTCGCCCGGGCCAATTACAGCACGGCCCAAACCTTTCCTGCGCCAGAAACGCGACGCACTGCCGCGGCGTTCCGCTCTCGGACTAGGCATACGAACGCCTCGGACCCGTATAACCCCCGCCTCTCCATGACGGCGAGTCCATCGGCGACCGCGGCTGGAACCGGATCGCTCGCACCCATGATCGTGGTGTGGATGAGCGCCCGCGCGTTCGGGGCGTGGGCAACGGCGGACGTCCCCGCCTCCATTGCGACCAATGGATTGGTGAACAGGCCGTATCGACCGTCGTGGGAGACCTGTCCGCCGTGCTCTTGCACGACGTCCTCGAATATGTCTTGCGCAACGCCCTCGACAGCCAGAACTGTATAGACCACCTCGTCCGCAAACACGATCGCGCGCGTACGGTCTGCGAGAACGAGGTTGAGTTCGTCGATGCGTTCAAGCATCGCGCGACTGGGCAGCTGCCCGTGTGAGGCCAGGGCCCTGCGCAGTCGCTTTGCGCACGCTACAGCTTCTTCGTACCGGCCACTGCGGACGAACCAGCTCGTTAAAAGCTCGGTCGCACGCTCTGAGTACGGCTCAGTGTCGAGTGCGCGGCTAAGGAGCTCTTGGGCAAGGTCGTTCCTTCCTGCGCTGTCGAGATCGGAGGCGAGCCACACGGCCCCTTCCTGAAACATGAGTGACGTCTCGAGCTGCCTCGGCAGCGCCCATTCAGCGAGGATGTCCGGAAGGAGCGGCCCTATGTATAGCCCCATTGCCTTCGTGTACTGCTCTCGCTTCTCGTCAGCGTCCTGCGCGTTCCTCGCCGCAGCGATGCACTTTCTGAACGCGTGGAGGTCTACCGTCACGACAGATGAGTCGAACCGCACAGTCGAGCGACCGGTCTCGAACGCTCGGTCGAAGTCCTGATCGACGCCGGTGAGCGCTCGCTTGGCGTGGTACAGCGTGACGCTGAGCCGATTGCGCGCCGAGCCGTCGACCTTGTCCGGCCAGAGTGCCTGGATGAGCCGGTCTCTTGGGTGGTCCACGTCCGGGTGCATGGCTAGATACACCAGCAGGTTCCGAGCGTGTACGGTCGAAAAGTCGCTGATTTGCTTGTTGCCGGAGCGTGCGACTACGCGTCCGAAAAGTCTTATGCTTCTCTCATTTGGCATGTCTTCTCCCCCCTAAGGAGAATTCGTCCGGCCCTATTCAACCACACCAGCAGAAGTCTTTGCGCTGTTCTGCACGGTTTTCACAGACATTTAAGGCAAGTTGTCTAAAGCAATCCCTTTTCAGCCCTCAGCAAAAACGGCTTCGAACTTCTGGCGCCCTGATCCTATGAAACCCCCAGGCGTCTAAACAAATAGGAAAGAACAACGCCATGAACGCCACTCTAAAGACCGGCCTCGCCATACTCGCCGCCTTCGCTCTCGTCGCTGCAACGCCCACTCAAGACAAGGCGCTCATCAGATTCAAGCTCGCCAAGGACGCGAGCGTCCAGTTCAAGTCCACCATCAAGACCGACATGGACTTCATGGGAACGGCCCAGTCCAACACGATCGTCATGACGCAGAGCGTCGCCGCAGTGGAGACCAAGGAGGGCTGGACCACTGTCCGGTTCAAGACCGACGACTTCAAGATGGAGGGCGACGGAATGATGGGAATGGAGAGCGGGATCGACTCTGTGAAGGAAGTCGCAATAAAGATGGAGGTCGACGAGCAGGGCAAGACCCGGAACGTTATGCTCGAGAACACTGAAAAGATCGATCCAATGCTGCGACAGCTCATGACGGGCTCAATGAAGAGCGACCAGATCGCAGGCTTCATGGGCGTTCACTTTCCGAAAGAGGAAGTGGGAGTCGGTTCCAAGTGGGCAGTGGAGCTCGACGCGGCGCAAATGTTCGACAAGAGCGAAATGATCACTGGCGTTATCGGCAAACTTCCGATTTCGTACGAGGTCACGGGGTTCGAGGACATCAACGGCAAGCGCAACGTCAGGGTCCACTCGGTCATGGCTGGTACCGTGAATCTGGATATCGCCTCGCCTGCCGGAGACCTCAAGGCCGTGGTCAAGATGACTTTCGACACCGACTACTGGGTCGACGTCGCCACCGGGATCCTCACCAAGAGCGTCGGTAAAGCGAACATCGACAACGATTTCGGCATGGGATCGATGACCCA
>JANWJY010000071.1 GCA_025451715.1 Fimbriimonadaceae bacterium
AAACCTGGGGGGGTTTGGCTACCGGCGCGACCGCCGGTGCGCCCGCCGCCGTACGGTAACGTCGCACGAAGTGAAGAAGAGCGAGTTTGAGCGCCACCTAAAGCAGCACGGTTGCCAGCTCGCGCGACAAGGCGGACGCCACGAGATTTGGGAACACCGAGAGTCCGGCCGCACTGCGGCGGTGCCGAGTCACGCGGAACTGAAAAGATCGACCGTCAGAAGGATCTGTGACGACTTAGAAGTTCCGCGTCCGTTCTGAGTTCACGACGCGCGAGGGACAGAAGTGACGACTGCGCCCTTTGCAAGGCTGCTGACGGCCTTCTCTCGGCGAAAAGCCATGAGCTCGTTGAGGGCGTCGAGCACCATCGCTTTGGCTTCCTCCGGGGTCTCGCCTTCGGAGACCGCGCCGGGGACTTCGGGCACGAAGGCCGTGTAGCCGCCTTCCTCGCACGGCTCGATGATGATAGTCAGCTCGTCGGACACAGTCCCTATTATGACGCCCTTGCTTGCCGACTCATTCGGCAATGTCACCGGGGCGAACGGCGCGTCAGCCCCGGCCTGCCGGGGCGGAGACCCCGCCGAACTTGTGAGGGAAATGGAATCGGGGCGTGAGCACGCGCGCCAGGTATAAGAAGCCCGATGCCCGCACCCATCG
This sequence comes from Fimbriimonadaceae bacterium, assembly GCA_025451715.1. Classification (GTDB taxonomy): domain Bacteria; phylum Armatimonadota; class Fimbriimonadia; order Fimbriimonadales; family Fimbriimonadaceae; genus JADFMN01. The sequence goes on from JANWJY010000071.1 coordinate 656, forward strand.
CCGCGTCCCTGATCCGCGACGTCCCCGACTTCCCCAAGCCGGGGATCATGTTCAAGGACATCACCCCCATCCTGCAGAGCCCGGCGGCGATGAAGGAGGTCGTCGGGCTGCTCGCCGACGACGCGCGCGCGCGCGGAGCGGAGTCGATCGTCGGGATCGAGAGCCGCGGGTTCGTGTTCGGCGTGCCGGTCGCGATGGCGCTCGGTGTTCCTTTTGTGATGGCGCGAAAGCTCGGCAAACTTCCCTTCGACCGCATCACCGAGGAGTACGCGCTGGAGTACGGCACCAACACGGTCGAGATGCACACCGACTCGGTCACGCCGGGGCAGCACGCGTACATCGTCGACGACCTTCTCGCGACCGGCGGGACCGCGGCGGCGGCGGCGCGCCTTGTCGAACGCCTCAACGCCAGCGTCTGCGGCTTCGGGTTCGTGGTCGAGCTCAAGGTCCTCGACGGCCGCCGCAACCTGCGCGGGTACGAGATCTGCGCGCTGATCGAGTACTGACCCCTTTGGGAGTGCGCGGACCAATCCGCGCCTTTCCGGCGTTGGGAGTGCGCGGCTTCAGCCGCGCTTTTGCATCGCCGGCGGATTGATCGTAATCGGTAGCTCAACCCTTCGGCGTAGTGCCATCATCCTTCATCCCTCATCCTTCACCCTTACTAATTGCTGTCATGGGCCCGACCGCGTCGGGAAAGTCCGAAGTGGCGGAATTGCTCGCGGACCGGCTCGGGCTGCAGCTCGTGAACGCCGACGCGTTTATGGTGTACCGCGGGCTCGACATCGGCACCAACAAGCCCGCGCGCAAGGCCGAGTACGAGCTGATCGACATCGTAGGGCCGGACGAGGAGTTCGGCGTCGGCGAGTACGTGCGCCGCGCGGCCGACCTGCTCGAGCGGCTCTTCTGCGAGGACCGCGGCGCGGTCGTGGTCGGCGGAACGGGCTTCTACGTCCGCGCACTGTTTGAGGAGTACACCGGCCTCATGCCCGCCCCCGACCCCGCGCTGCGCGAACGGCTCGACGACCGTGAGCGCGCCGAGGGCCTCCCGGCCCTCGCCAAAGAGCTCGCCGAAATGGCCCCCGAGATCGCCCAGGCTACCGACCTGCAAAACCCCGTCCGCGTCCGCCGCGCCCTCGAAAAGCTCGCCGACTCCCGCCCCCCCATCGCCTTCAAGCTCCCTCCGTTCGCCAAGTCGAAGTTCATCCTCGACCCACCCCAAAACGACCTCGACGAAGCCATCGCCCGCCGCGTCGACGCCATGTTCGCCGCAGGCTGGGAAGACGAGGTCGCGGAGCTGCTCGCAAAGGGCGTGGCAAAAACCTCACCAGCGTTCCGGGCAATCGGGTATCAATCGCTCATCGGCCTCATTGAGGGCAGGCTCAGCACGGAAGAAGCCAGGCTCAAGACCATCACCGAGACGCGGCAGTACGCGAAACGGCAACGGACTTGGCTTAGGTCGGAACCGAGCGCCCACGTCATCCCGACCGGGAATGCCGCCAAGCCTGCCGTCGAGGCAGTTTTTGAATGTTTGATTAGTCCAGGGAAGTGAAATGGGAAAAGCTTTAAATCTCCAGGATATGTTCTTAAACCAGGTGCGGAAGGAGGGGATTTCCGTCACTATTTATTTGATGGGCGGGATCCAGTTGAGGGGGAACGTGCGGGGGTTCGACGCGTTCACCGTGCTGCTCGATTCTCCGGGGAAACCGACCCAGTTGGTATACAAACACGCGATCACGAGCGTCGTACCAAATAGGCAGATCGGTGGGAAGGACGAAGGTGACCACGGGAGCGCTCCAGACGACAGGGACTCTTAAGTTCAGGAAGATGCACGGGATCGGGAACGATTTCGTGATGGTGGACTGCGTGCGCTCGGCGGTGCCGGCGGGGGACCCGTCGGAGATTTCGCGGGCCGTGTGCGACCGGCGGTTTGGCGTCGGCGCGGACGGGCTGATCTATATCGAGGAAGAGCCGCACCCCGACGCGCCGATCGGGCAGGCGTTCCGCATGCGGATGTGGAACCCGGACGGGAGCGAGAGCGAGATGTGCGGCAACGGCATTCGCTGCGTCGCGCGGTTCTTGATCGACGAGGGGATCACGAACCTGCCGAAGATCGAGGTGCACACCGGCGCAGGGCTCATGGTCCTCGAGGAGGCCGGCGAAGGGCTGGTGAAGGTCGATATGGGACTGGCCAGGCTGGAGCGCGGCGAAATCGGGATGACCGGCCCAGCGGACGAACAGTTCGTCGCTCAGCCGGTCGAGGCGCTGGGGCAGACGTTCAGCGGCACTGCCGTGTCGATGGGCAACCCGCACTTGGTGATGCTCGTCGACGATGTGAAGGCGATCGACCTTGCGAAGCTGGGGCCGGTGCTGGAGCACAACGAGCTGTTCCCTAACCGCACGAACGTGCACTTCGTTCAGGTCGTGGACGAGGGGCACATTATCCAGCGGACGTGGGAGCGCGGCGCGGGCGCGACGCTCGCTTGCGGGACCGGGGCGTGCGCCTCTGCGGTCGCGACTTATCTGAACGGAAAGACCTGGCGGCACGTCACTGTGGACCTTCCGGGCGGGCAGCTAAAGATAGAGTACGCGGAGGACGGGCACGTCTTCATGACTGGGCCCGCAACGACCGTGTATGACGGTGTGTGGCCGCAGGCGTAGTTGCCCTGGATCCTTAAAGCCCTCCCCTGGCACCCCCAAAAACTCACCTGGACCCCCACCAGGAACCCCTGGACCCACCTGGGTCGGACTGGTCCCGAATCAGTCACTCCTGGACCCGGTCCAGGAATCCCTGACAGGCTCAAAAAACCCCCTGGCACCATCCAAAAACCGACTGACGACACCCAGGTCTGACCTACACCGTGCCAGGGGTTCCTGGACCGACTCCAGGCGGCCATCCAAGCTCTCAAAACCGGCACTCCAGACTCAAACAAGCCCGTAGCCACCAGCGAAGCTCCCCGGAAAGCGGGGACAGAGCCGAACAAGGGGGGCCGGAGCATCACAAATGAGTGATTACGTCAAAACAAACGAGGCAGACCTCGTCATCCAACTGAACGACCACGCCGCAGGCGTCACGACCCACGGAGCGACCGTCGGCTTTACAGCCCCCGAGATCGCTCAAGCGACAACCGACGCCGCGACAGCGACGCACGCCGTCAACGGCCAGTCGCTCTACACCTCAAAGGGCCAAGAGTGGACGGAGTACAAACGCATCCTCCTCTACGGCCCTCTCAACGACCCGATGCCCGGCACGCCAACTGCACCCGTGACTGGTGCGCCCGGAATCGGTGCGCTCCCTTCGATCGTCGCGCGCTTCCGACAGCGCGCAGAACGAATGAAGGCGCACCCCGCCTACACGCAAGCCATCGGCGAGGACTGTCGCATCGTCGCACCAGTCGCGCCGCCGGCCGGCACTCCGAAACCGGAGCTCACGGCGAAGGCGGAAACGTCCTATGTCGTGCGGCTCACGTTCGCCATGCGCGGACACGACAAGATCGAGATCTACTCCAAGCGCGGGAGCGAAGTGGACTGGACCCTGATCACTGTCGACACCAACACCCCCTACCTCGACGGACGCCTCCCGCTCGTGCCTAACACGCCCGAGGTGCGCGAGTACCGCGCGCGCTACGTCGACAACGACGTCCCCATAGGCGACTGGTCCGACGTCGTCTCCGCCACCGCCCAGGCCTAACCAGCCACTGACCCCGGGGTGAGCGTCATCCTGAGCGACGTAGAAGGAGCGCCACCCCGGCTACCCAACCGCCAAATCTACACGTCGCAGAGTTCGTTGCATCGTTTTCCCAGAAGAATCGATCGCGCTTCAATGAACTCGTAATAGTTGGATCCTTCGTAGTCAAACTCAGATGGGTCAGGCATCAGGTTCGACTTGAAGACCGCCTTCGCTCGATCGCCTAGTGCCGCGACGGCTTGTGGAATGTAAACGCGCGGGTCTCGCGCTCTAATCCAGTTGTTGGACGCTGCACTCGTCATGCAAACGTTCGCGAGTACATTTGGTTCCGTGTAGACGTAATTCTCGCGCACCCAGTCCTTCGGATAAATGTGATGATACTGTTTCTTGTTATAGCCGCTCAGCGCCTCCGAGACATCGATCGCTGTACCAGTTATGAGATCGCGAGGATTCATGCTCGCAAGCATGAGGATAAACGCACGACTTCGAGAATAGTTGCTACGAAATGTAACGCTTCGAAACTCGAACGAATCCATAGGGAATCCAAATTCCTCCTTAACGCCTGCGTCATTGACGACCCAGTCCAGAACCGTGTCGAGATCCTTCGAAACGAAGTTCTCGCCCCCCACCTTGTACCGCTCCGAGAAGCTGGCGCGCCAAAACCACTGGTTCAGCCGCCGCACTTGGTCAGCGTTGGGTTTAGGGCAATGAGAGTAGATGTAGGCGGTAATCGCCAAGAGCGCTTCGTAGGCCAGGAAATCCCAGCTATGAATGCGGTATTGAGTCGAGAATAAGTCGATAGCCTGCTCCAGGCTCTTCTCAGTTGCTGAAATCAACTCGTCGAGCTCGCTATCACTCTTGTCCCGCAGCGACTTAATTGCTGACTCCTTTATCGTGCCGATTGCCACAGCGGAAAGGCACTTAAGCACAGACTCGCGATCGACATCGCCAAAGCCCTTTGGGTCTAGACTCTGACAAATGCGCGTGATGTGGTTGTTGAGGTCAAAACCGGCGGAGAATGTCGCTGCGACCATTAGGTCGTAAACGGAGAGCTTCGTTCCCGAACTATTAATGCGCTCGAAGATCGGACAGACCTGCTCCAACCCTAGATCCTTCAATGTCAGAACTGGGAATCGATAGGAGTTGAACGCACTGAGCAATTGATCTAGCCGAGTCTGCAGCTTTCCATCCATGGAGTCTACAGTTTGCAGCTCAGTGCGATAGTTCAGCAAACGGGGCGTGTCATAGACACAGCGCAACGGAAACCAGCGCTTGTCGGATGTCCCGGGCCGCGGCCGAAGAAACTCCTGGTTCTCAAGATCGTAACTGACTTCAAATCCGCCCGCCTGCAAGCTCTTTGCAAATGTCGAATATACGACGGTCAGGCGTTGCTGGCCGTCGAGCACATAATCAGTTGGACTCATGTCATCCGTTTGCGGCAGGAGAAAGTCGCCGATATTGCGCTCCGATGCAATCTTGTCATGGGTGCGCCAAATCAGCAGACTTCCGACCGGATAGTTGTTCGCGATGCTATCCAAGAGCCGAACTGCTTGCTCTTCCTTCCAAACAAATGGACGCTGGAACCGTGGAACTTTAATCTCACCCTTTTCGATTGCCGTAATCAGATCGCTGATGTACGGCGTCGTTGGTTCTATTCGTCCCGCGATCGTGTTGACCGGCATGGCTCGATTATACGTGCCGCGCTCCTGCCGCCGGCGAGTGACCGAGGCGCCTGTCGGATCAACTCGGGCGGGCGGCCGGGGTGACCTACCGTATCACCCCAGTGCTAGACTCAGTTCGCATTCTGAGGCAGACTGCCGCGCGGCGGCTAACAAAATCGTCCACATTCGTATGTGTCCCTTTGCCGAGAAGTGGGTTTCTACCACATAGGATCGCCCCTGACAAGTCACCTCGGCGGGTGAACGCATCCCTTTAGTGCCCGGGCCACCTTTCAGAGCTACCAATGCGGACTTGGCCTTCTTTCCACTAAACACGGGCACGTTACCGGCCAGCCCCTGGTCCAACAGCACTTTGGCAAGATTCAAACTGATTTCACGCCAGGTCTCGCCTTTGATTTCCATCCCGTTGCCTAGTCGAAGCACTTCCGGTTTTTTCCCAGTTACGTCGCTCCTGTCGATTTTCGTCAGGCATAGACCGTTCCCCTTGTGCGATGACGATGTGCCCGGCTGGATCGTTTCTTCCCGTGCGACACTTGCGATGATGCCTGGCTGCACTCCGTTTGATTCCTTGAAGTAGTCAACGACTTCTCCATTTGTCACGCGACTTAAACCAGGCATCGCCTTTATCACTTTTCCAATTGCCCGAACAACATCACTCTTTGGATCGCCAAGTTGGCCCGCTAACGTCGCGTATAACCGTTGGTTTTGCACGAAGGGTTCAAGCTTTCCGCCCGTGACCGACGGCTTCGAGAGCGCTTCCAGAAAACTGACGAATTGCTTGTCCCTTAGCGTGAACTCTGCCGCCAGCTTCTCTTCCGCCCGACCCTTCATATCGTTGTCGTAGAGCAGCCAGTCCTTGCCATTCGTGAGCACAACCCAGCGCTTGCCGTGTGCGTTCACATAGTTGACGGCTTGGGTGGCCGTTTGGACATCTAGCCTTGCGTTCCAAGTCTTGGCCTCGAGAAACCACATGTGTTCCTCACTCTCTGGCAGCAGGGTGTAGTCAGGCTTGCCCTTAGCGGCGTTTTCGTCTTGCGACTTGATATCCTTGTAGTCGTAGCCTGCCGCCAGCAACAAGGGATAGATGATCCTGACGCAAGTATCCGCCTCATTGACCGGCGGCGGATTTGAAATCTCAATCGCCTTTTTCACCGCTTCCAGGAGATGCGGGCGCATGGGGGCTATTCTATCACGCGACGGCCTCCCGTCTCCAACCTCGCCAACCCGTGGGTATCCTCGACCCAGGAGCGCAGATGTCCGACCAAGACGAGCGGAGCATGGCCCTACACCGTTCCGTGAGTACGGTGCAGAACCTCCTGCCCAGCGCCTTCAAGCTCGCCGCCGACCCCAACGCCGACATCAAGGCCCGCTGGGCAGCCTTCGACAAGATTTACGAGTTCGTCGTCGAAGACTTGGCCAACAAGGGCACACCGCTCCAACCGGCGCAGTTCAAGACCGACGGCCTCACCGACGAGCAAGTGCAAACAATCTCCGAACGCAGCCTGCGCTACTCCGTCGCCTCGGCACTGCTCGTTATGTCCTACGGCACCTCTAAAGACGCATTGCCTTCGGTCATGTGGCAGGCCGAAGAGCTGGTCCCCTCCAGCCCCGATCCCGAAACTTGGCGCGCGCCGATAACGGCCCAAGACCAAGTCCTCCTCTTCGAAGGCATACGCGTGATGCAAGAAGAGTTTCCGGAGGACTTCGATTGCTTTTTCAAATGCGACTCTGTCCCCCTCGAACGCCGCCGCCTCGCCTTCCGCCGAATGTACGCGTGCATCGGCGGCGTCTGGCGTGAGAAATCGGAGTTCGCCCGCGCGCTCACTCCCGAACAGCGACAGAGCATGGTCGTTTTCTCGCTCATGTGCATGATCCCTGCCGGGCAATGGACCCCCGCCGACTTTCAGGAGATCCGCGCTGAGATGGTCCCCATCGAAGAGCCAGACTGGGAAGAGCTGTACCGCCAAGCCGGTCCCCCTCCCCGCTAGTCGGACGAATTGCCCCGATCCGTCAGGACACGCAGTCGCCGCTCGCAATCGGGTTAGCTGACTTAAGCCGCCTTTTCGGTCCTGACCGCGCCCCGCTGCACGCTCTGCAAAAACGCCTCTACCACGTCCGGGTCGAAGGAGTGGCCCGACTCCTTTCTGAGCAGGTCCAAAGCTTCCTCCACCGTCCACGCGCTCTTGTACGACCTGGCCGAAGTCAGCGCGTCGAACACGTCGGCGACCGCCACGATCCTTCCTGAAAGCGGAATCTCCTCGCCCTTGAGCCCCAAATAGCCACTGCCGTTCCAGCGCTCGTGGTGCGTCAGCGCGATCTCCTCCGCTGTCTGCAGAATCCTCGATTCGCTCCCGGAGAGGATCTCGGAGCCGATCTGCGTGTGGCGCTTCATCGCCGTGTACTCCTCTTCCGTGAGCTTCCCGGGCTTGAGCAGGATCAGGTCGCTCACACCGATCTTTCCAATGTCGTGCAACAGCGCGGCGCGCCCGAGAATGTCGGCGAAATGAGGGTCCATCCCCAGTTCGAGAGCGATCTGGCGCGACGATTCGCCAACACGCTTGGTGTGCTCTCCCGTCTCGTCGTCGCGGTATTCGCCCGCCAGTGCGAGGCGCTCAAGGATCTCGTTTCTTGCCCGCTCCAGTTCCGCGGTGCGTTCCCGCACGCGGACCTCGAGTTTATCGTGGGCGTCCTGAAGCTCTCTCTCGGCCTGCGTCCTTCTCAGGTCCATGGCGTCCAGCGCCTTCGCCGTATAGCAAATGACGAGCCCCAGACAGAGCATTGTGAAGACGGTGAACAGCGACGTGCCGAACCGCGTGTCGTAAAGCCCCGCGTTCTGTCCCAAGAGACGCAGCCAGCCGATGCCGAAGGGCACGGCGACCGCCGCGCCCAAGAGTCGGCGACAAAGCCGGCCGCCGATCGTGGGGCTCGTGACCAGTGCCATTAAACCTCGATCGGGCCTCGCCGCAAACACGCCGACCCCAAGCACCACAAAGAGCAGCGCCGTGTGGAGCGCCATCGGCAGATAAGAGCCTACTGCCATTCCGGACGTGTCGCGATAGGCGTACGCCACCAGCGTGAGCATTCCCACCACAACGGACGCCGTAGCGAAAACTCTACTAACACGCTCGGTCCGACCGTCCATCGTCAGCAACGCGATCGCAAGGCACAAGAACGCGAAGGCCGTGTTCGGCGCCATCCGGTTTGGAACCGCCTCGAAGTCCAGTTTTTCTGTGAAGAGCAGCCGGTCGAGTCCAAAGTCGACTCCATAGAAGTAAGCAAGCAGCCGCCCTGCGCCGACCACGCCAATGACGACAACACAGCCTGCGGACACCCCTCGCCTCCAGCCGGTCGAGGCTCTGTTCGCGATGAGGCCGAGCGATATCGCGCAGAGCATGAAGCACACGGCGGTCGCCGGGTTCATCGCAGTAAGGCCCGGAACCAGGCCTTTGAGCGCTGGCATATCGAACTGCCAGCCCACGATGACCGCAGCGGTGACGAGGAGGGTGGCCACACAAGCTGCGTAGCTGTACTTATCCCAAGGAGTGCTGGTTTGGTTGCCGATCATAGGGGCCTCTCTTGGAATGATCGGCAGGCCGGGCGTGGGTGCGCAGGGTTTCCGCCCCCGCTAGGTGAGGCCCTTTTTCAGTTCTCTCCTTTCATCCTTCTCCTTCAGCGCCTGGCGTTTGTCATATTGCTTTTTGCCACGGGCGAGGGCGATTTCGACTTTTGCGCGTCCGCCTTTGAAATAGATCTTATAGGGGACGATGG
>JANWJY010000072.1 GCA_025451715.1 Fimbriimonadaceae bacterium
ACCGCCGCCAAGGACCTGCGTGACGCCCGCGCCGCCGCCGAGAACATCGTGCCATCTAGCACCGGCGCCGCCAAGGCGGTCGGACTAGTAATCCCAGAGCTCAAGGGCAAGTTCACGGGCATGGCCTTCCGCGTCCCTGTCCCGACGGTCAGCGTGGTCGATTTCACCGCGATCCTCAAGAGGGTGGCGAGTGTCGAAGAGGTCAACGCGGCGATGAAGAGGTACGCGGACGGCCCGATGAAGGGCATCTTGCAGTACACCGACCTCGAGCTGGTCTCGAGCGACATGAGGGGCAATCCGCACAGCTCCATCTTCAGCGCAGTCGACACGGTCTCGATCGACGAGATGATGAAGGTCGTCGCGTGGTACGACAACGAGTGGGGCTACTCCTGCCGCGTCGCGGACATCTGCCAGTTCCTGTTCGAGAAGGGCCTTTGACGGGGTGCCCCGGTTTGGCCGCGATACTTGAGAGCCGGTAAGGTGGTTGTAACCGAGCGGCAGACCGGGCAGTAAGGAAGCTATGGCCGACGGCCACAAGACCGACGAGAAGATCGAGACCCCTTACCCGCGCAAGCGGGACATGGACACGCGCTTCCTCACCGGCTGCTTCACCATCGCTCTCTTGAGCATCGTGTTTTACACGATGCTAGCGTGGCCGTTCTTCGCGTTCCAGGCCAGCCTCAAATCGGGCCTCGTCCAGATCGGCCTGTTTGGCGCACTCCCGACCCTCGCACTGGGTGGAGGGCTCGTCAGGAGGATCGGGCTCGAGGCTGCCACAGCCCTCGCCGGGGGTTCGTTCGCCGCTGCGATCTTCGCCTACCTGCACCTTAATAGTCTCATGCTGGGAAAGCTCGCCGACGTCAAGGACGTGCCCCCGCCGAACTACCCGGACTCGTGGGCCTGGCTCATTCCCATAGCCTGGTGCCTGGTGGTCGCTGCCACCGTGCTCATCCTCCTGCCCAGGCGAGAAACCGAGGATGAAGCCCAGCCCAAGTCCAGCCGATAATCCCCTTAACTCCAGGTTCGGGGACCCTTCACTTTGGCCAAAAGCAGCATCGACCAGTACCGAAAGAGCGCCGTCTGCGGTGCATCGCCGCTCCAGCTCGTCATCATGCTCTACGATGGCGCCCTGAGGTTCATGGAGGCCGGCCGCCACGCGATGCTCAAGCGCGAGGTCTACCAGCAGAACGACAACCTCACCAAGGCTCAGCGCATTATCAGCGAACTGCTCTCGACGCTCGACCTCGACAAGGGAGGCGAGGTCGCGAAGAACCTCTTCTCGATCTACACGTACGTTTACGACCGGCTCGTCGATGCGAACCTCGAAGACAAGCCCGAAGTCATCGAGGAGTGCACGGCGATCTTCAGCGAGCTGCGCGAGAGCTGGGTCGAACTGGAACGGCGCTCGCGCACAAGCGCGGCCGTCGAGGGACAAGAGAATGCCGCTTGAGACCCGCGCAAAGGTTGCTGCCGAACGGCTCCTTCTGATGACGGAGGCGCTCTCAGACGCGATCCTCAACGACCGAACCGACGAGCTTCAGGGCCTCATCGACGGTCGGCAGGCGATCCTCGACTCGCTCGGCACGATGAAGCTCGACGCCCCTGCGGTCGCTGTGCTCGAGTGCGTCGCGACCGCGGAGAGGAACTTGATCTCGCTGATCCAGCGGACGCAGGGAGCCACGACCCAGGACATGGCCAAGCTCTTCTCGGGCATGAGGCAGGTCAGGGCGTACCGCAACGGCCCATCCCACAGCGGAATGCAGCGCACCGGATAGATCGACTTGGACAATGGGAAGGGCCCCGGCCATTGGCCGGGGCCCTTCTGTCTTGCGTAGAGGCTCCTCGTTAGGACTTGACGGTGAGCTTGACGAGGTCAGTGCGAAGGCGGAACGGGCTTGGCGACGTTCCGCGGAAGCGGAACGGGTCGTGCGCCCGGATCACCACTCGCACCTGCCCTGTGCCGCTCACATACTTGGCGAGGCTCGTCTTGAGCTTGACGCTCTGGATGTCGTTCCCTAGCCGGCGCACGGGGAACGCCTTTCCGTACTCGAACCTGTTCTGGTTCCAGTTCCAGAGGAACACCGTGCCGGTCGCTGAGACGCCCGGATCGACGTTCGTCTCAACCTTGACGTTGAGCTCGGTCACGCCCGCGCCCGGCTCTGCGATCAGGAAGTCTGCTTGGACGGCGCCGAAGTGGCCCTGTCCCGGCAGGAGGATGCTGTCGACGTCGAACGTCAGGTTGTCCGAAGTAGTCGCTTCAGCGAGGCCGCCTGCGTTGTACGTGCCCATGAAGCTCGTGAGCGAGATCGCGTCGTAATCGACGCCACCGCCGCCGCCGCCGCCGCTGGACACGGTCCAGCTCTGGATCTCAGTGGCCCAGAGGCCGTCCGCCCGGACGACTTCGCCATGTCCCCAGAATGTCGCATCGTCCGATGGGTCGATCGACATCGAGAAATAGTCGCCCCAACGTCCCATCTGGCTGCTCGTGAGTCCGCCTCGAATGAGCGTCGGCCCGCCGATTGTGCCGGCAGGATCGCTCTGCACACGGCTCGATGTCACAAGGTCGGAGAAGATCGAGTTGCTGCTTCGCGTGTAGATCACGCTGATGTCGCCAAACGAGTTCTTTGAGATCGCAGGCATGATCGCCCACTGCCCGGCACCTAAAGTGATGTTGCCCTGCTGGGACAGCGTTGGCGTACCTGAAGTCGGCCAACTGCCCATGTCGAACTCATACCATCGGATGCTAGCCTTGTTGTCGCCCGGAACGACGATCGTGTGCGCTCCGAGGAACGAGTTCCCTCGCGAGACGGCATCCATTGTGCGACCGCTGAGCGAGTCCAGCACTCCGGCTCCACCGCTCGGCGCCGCACCAACGTTGGAGTACTGCTGAACCGGCATGACGACTGACGTCAATGCGGGTGTAGCGGTGTCAAGTCCCGTATAAGCCCACAAGCGTACGGATGAGTTCGTGTTGAGGCTAATGCCATAAACGGTCGTCGTGCCCGGTGTGTACGTGACACCCGGCCGAGTGTTGAAGCCGAGGCCAGTTACAGTAAATGGAACTGCCGTTGCGCCCGTGTTATTGTAAATGGGGGCCGACTGGAACACCCAAGACTGCATCGCAGTAAATCCAGCGCCAAACTGGAACATGTTGCCGGAAACGACGATCGAATTCGGGGAGAACCCGACACCGTGGTAGTCGAGCCATGAGTTTGCAATGCCGTCGTCCACTGACGAGTCGAAGACAAACCGGTTCCAAAGGCCGTTCGGGTTTCCGTCGTCAGAAGCAGCGATCAGCATCTGAGACACCTCGTTCGCTTCGTCAAGGGCCAGGAAGATGATAACGAATCGGTCGTTGTACTGGTCGTACATCACGCGCGGGTCGAACTGGAAGCTCGTCGCGCCAAGTCCTGCGAAGAACTGCGTGCTTGCCTGTGAGAACTGAACGTTTCCTGTAGACTTGTCGTAAAACGCGATCGAGGAGTTGACCGTTTGCACGATGTGGCTTGTCCCCACAGCTGCCGAACAGTCCGGAGGAATCCATCCGGTGAACCCGATGCCTGGGAAGGTGGGGCCGAGCACGCTGCGCGAGGTGCCACCGACACCGCCAAACGGAGTGCTGTTAGGGGCGCCGATCGCAAGGCTTCCATCCTTCTCACCCGGACGGCGCCTGAAGCCCCGCTGGCCGATCGTCGTATCGATCTGGGGGAAGAACGACAGCGTGTCGATCTGTTGCGAAGGTGAAAAGTGACGGGCCGGGCCTGGATCGTGCCTCTTACTCACTTGCAAGAGCGTCGGCGGCATAGAACGAATGTTCAACTGCGCGAACGCCCCCGATGCAACGCCAACGATTACAAGGCCAAAAGCGATACGCAGCGTCCCGCTAGCCCCAAAAATCCGATTACACATTTTCAATAGTCCTCTACGCGTAAAATCTACAGCCCACGAACTCTCGCCCATTATACAGGTTCGACGTAACCAAAGCCCCGTTTCTGCTCGCGCCAAATGGCGTTTTTTGCGATTTTCCCTCAGGTACAGTTGAACCTATGCTGAGCCCAGAACGGCATGAAGCGCTGTCCAGCGCCAAAGGGCGCCTGGACGCTATCGGAGGGCATCTTTGACCTCAAAACCCTCCGCTCAAAGATCGCGGCGCTAGACGCCGAATCCAACCAGCCTGAGTTCTGGAGCAACCCCAACGCGGCCCACGTCAGGCTCAAAGAGCTCTCGCGGCTCAAGGGCATCGCCGAGCCCTTCGACGGGCTCAACAAGCGCCTGGCCGACCTCAACGAGTTCTACGAGATGCTCCAAGAGGACCCCGACGAAGGGCTGCTCAAGGAGGCCGACGAGAACCTAACCGCCTTCATGGCCGACCTCGACGCGTATGAGCTCAAGACCCTCCTCAGCGGCGAGCACGACGCTCGGAGCGCCCTCATCGAGATCAACGCGGGCGCGGGCGGCTCCGAGGCCTGCGACTGGGCCTCCATCCTCTTCCGCATGTATTCACGATGGGCGCAGCGGCACGGGTTCAAGCTCGAGGTCCTGAGCGAGAACCCCGGCGACGTCACCGGATACCGCAACATCGCCTTCCAGCTCACAGGGGAGAACACCTACGGCTATGCCAAGTCCGAACACGGGGTCCACCGTTTGGTCAGGATCTCTCCGTTCGACGCCGCCTCGCGGCGCCACACCAGCTTTGCAAAGGTCGAGGTCCTGCCCGAGATCGAGGCCACCGAGGTCGAGATCAACCCCGACGACCTCAAGGTCGAGACGCTCCGCGCGGGGGGCGCAGGGGGCCAGCACGTCAATAAGACCGAGAGCGCGATCCGCATCACGCACATCCCCACAGGAGTCGTCGTCAACTGCCAGGCGGAGCGCAGCCAGCACAAGAACCGCGCCTCCGCGATGACTGTCCTGGCCGCCCGGTTAGGCGAACTCCAGCGCACCAAGGAGGCCGACCGCATGAGCCAGATCAAGGGCGACATGGGCCCGGCCGGGTGGGGCCGACAGATCCGCAGCTACGTCATGCAGCCCTACACCCTGGTCAAGGACCACCGAACTGGCCATGAGACCGGCAACGTCCTAGGCGTTTTGGACGGGGAGATCGACGGTTTTGTTG
>JANWJY010000073.1 GCA_025451715.1 Fimbriimonadaceae bacterium
AACCGCGCTGGCATGATCTCTCCGCGCACAAGCATCTGGTAGTCGGCGAGCTTCTCGCCGGCATCCGATGGGAACACATCGATGAGTTTCACGACGAAGTCCGCGTCGGTCGTCGTAAGGTCGGCCCACAAGTCCGCGTACAACGGCCCAACGACCGTAACGTCTTCAGTAAGCACCTGCGTCTGGTATGACAGCACGTCCGGACGTCCGTGAGCGAACCGCTGGTCATTGATCATGTACTTGCTCGTGCGGCTAGCAAGAACGCCGCCCTCGCTCGGTACCGGGTTCTTCGGGTCGCTCACATACTGGTCAAATCCTTGTGCATCACTTGGTGCCGTTCCAACGTTAAGCGCGCGTCCTCTGTTGAAGTACGCGCTCGTCCTCTTTATGTTGCTCGGGGGCCACTTGTCGAACTTCGACCACTTCTTCGAGCCGCTGTCGAACATGTACGCCTCGGGGAGGTTTGGCTTGCCATCTCCGCGCAGGAAGGCGTCGAAGAACGGGAACTCGATTTCGTCTTGATAGAAAGACGACGTGTCGGACTCCCAGTCCTGGTCACCAAGCGAGCGCCCCGGTCTCCCCGCCCACATTCCGTGGGACCATGGCCCCATCACGATTGTGTTGTAGATCCCTGGGTTCAGGTTTTCGGTCCCCTTGTAGACCGCCATTGCGCCGTAACAGTCCTCGGCGTCATAAAACCCGCCGACGGTCATCACTGCGCACTTGACGTTGTTCATCCTTAGCGGAAGGCTGCGCGCCTGCCACCACTCGTCATAGTTCGGGTGCTGTTGTACGTCGTTCCAATACTTGACCTGGCCCTTGTAGTACTGCTCGTCGATCTTGCTCAGTGGGCCCATGTTGAGGAAGAACTTGTACCAGTCGCCGTTGACGGCTCCGGAGATGTCCGGCCCTCTCTGCTGTTGGCCCGGAGCGGTGCGCGGCTGGCCGAAGCCGATCATGAACTTGAACATGTCCCACACGAAGAGCGCGCCGTTGTGGTTGAAGTCGTCGCCCATGAACCAGTCGCTCACGGGCGCCTGAGGACTCACAGCCTTCAAGGCCGAGTGCGAGTTCACCGCACCGATCGCCGTGTAGAAACCTGGATAGGAGATTCCCCACAGCCCGACACGTCCGTTGTTCTGTGGGACGTTCTTGATCAGGAACTCGACCGTGTCGTAGGTGTCGGTGCTCTCGTCGGTGTCGAAGCGGCCGGTGTAGAACAGGTTGTTCGGGCGGATGTCGACGAAGTCGCCTTCGGACATGTTCCTTCCGCGCACGTCCTGGTACGCGTAAATGTAGCCCGCGTCCTTCATCTTCTGCGATCCGCCGTGCCCGGTCCTTTGCGCCGTGCCATAAGGGCCGACGCCATACGGAGTGCGCTGCATCAGAATCGGGTGCTCGCCGGGCTTGTTGATCGGCACATACACCTCTGTGCAGAGCTTCACTCCGTCCCGCATTGGTATGAAGTATTCGTACTTTGTGTATCCCTGCGCCTGGGCCAGCACGGAGACGAGCGCGAGCAGCGCGACAGAGAGGCGACGGACGTGTGCCATGCCCCATTATGCCAAACCGGCTCGCATGCTCACTGCCCGGGGCGAAACCTCAATCCTTCAGGTACGTTGTTCAGTTAGGATGCGTCAATCCCTTCTTTCCCGCGTCTGGGCGTCGAGGTGGACGCCCATGTTCGTCGTGCTCGCGCTGCTCGGGGGCTATTTCGGTGTCAAGCGCCTTAGTCCTCCCCTCGACCTAAGGCAGACATACGAACTAGGTGGCGACCTCCTCGTGCACGGCAATCCGACCCTCAAGGAAGTCGCGATCACGTTCGACGACGGGCCGTATGGTGCGACCACGCGGGATATCCTGCAGACGCTCAAGGACAACGAAGTCTCAGCGACGTTCTTTGTCGTCGGCAAGCACGTGGACGAACGCCCCGAGCTTGTGCGAAAGATCATGTCCGATGGGCACGAGGTCGGAAACCACACCTACACCCATCCACGGCTGACGCAGATCACGCATGGGCAGGCGAAAGACGAGCTTGAGATGTGCGAGAAGGCGGTTTTCAACGCGACCGGCTCGCACATGAACCTCATGCGTCCGCCGGGGATGAACTTCGACGACGGGCTGCTCAGTCTCGCGCAAGACATGGGCTACACGACGATCCATTGGAACGCGCTCGCGGGAGACTACGTCCCCGTCGAGCCCGAGATGATCGTCAAGCGCGTTCTCTGGCAGGTGCAGCCGGGCAGCGTCATCCTCTTGCACGACTCGCCAGACACCGCGCGGGCACTGCCCGAGTTGATCAGGCGTCTGAAGGCGGACGGGTACCGCTTTGTGACCGTGACACAGATGCTTGCGCGCCTTCCGCGCCCCGTGTTCCTGGCCAGCAACGCGGGCAAAGTATCGGTACAGGACGCGCCCGTGGTTCAGCCGATGCCGAACAAGCGTTTGGCGCCACAAAGGCGCGGTGTCAAGAAAGTAGTGCCAACAAGGACCAACCGGCCACTCGTGGACGACCCGGTCTGGGACGGCGCTCGCAACGACTCGGGCGACGAATCAGAAGCGAGCGCGGCATAGGCGACTCCGCCCAAGAGTGGGCGGAGTCGAAGGCTACGACTCGTCGGCTGTCGGCTTTTTCTCTCTGAAGATCAGTGACTCGCCGTTAATGCAGAACCGGTTGCCTGTCTTGTTGCGCGGGCCGTCGTTGAACAAGTGACCCAAGTGACCGTCGCAGCGAGAACAGAGCACCTCGATCCGATCCATCCCGTACGAAAAGTCTGACTTCAGCCAAACGTTCTTGCGTTCTACGGGCTGGAAGAACGAGGGCCACCCCGTGCCCGACGTAAACTTCGCGTCGGTCGCGAACAGGGGCAGGTCACAACCGGCGCAGTGGAACACGCCCGGCTTGTGCACGTCGTTGAGGGGGCTGCAGAACGCGGCCTCGGTGCCCTTGTTGCGAAGGATCCTGTACTGCTCGGGCTTGAGCCGCCTCTTCCACTCGGCGTCGCTCAGCACGACCTTGTCCTTGCGCTCGGGGCTCTTCTCCTCGACCTCGAGCCCCCCGTAAACCCTTTTTTGGGTCTGGGACTCGCCGCCTGGGACCGTCGCGCAGCCGATGAGGACGATTGCGATTCCGATCGATAGGAAAACCATGTTCATCACGTCTTTGGTCGCTCCCGCGGGCGTCGCGTCACTGCCGCCGGGACCACACCTGCCATTAATGATACGCCCAAACCGGCTCGGCGCTCCCTCCATTAGGTTCAAATTGCGCTCCTGGTAGAGCGGCCATTTCGCGTCGGCATCTGCGACAATGTGGGCAAGTGTCTCGAACACCGTACAGCACCCCCGATCCGCAGAAGACTCCCTACGACGACAAGGGCGGACTCAGTCGCAAGCTGAGGCACGGTCGGCCCTGCCCGGCGTGCGGATCGAGGAACACGGTGCGGGACTTCTATAAAGACGAGGATCTAAGTTGCAGGGGGTGCGCCCTAGAGGCGTGCCTCTTTCCAATCGAACTCCTCTTGGCCCCGGTCTTCTTCGTGTTCGCGATCGTGTACCGGTTCAGCAAGAAGCGGCGGGAGAACACTTGCCACGACTGCACCCACCATTGGCGTTCCTATTGGTAGACCCGCCCAATCCCTGGAGTATTTGAGCCGTCCGTAGCGGTTCATAGACACGTTTGGCTCCCGCGTCAGTAGAATGAAGTCCAATGCAGAGGGCGTTTTGGGGGCTGATAGCAATCCTAGCGTCGGCGGTGATGTTCGTGCTCGCGCTGCCGCCTGCGGACCTCGCGCCCTTCGGGTTCTTCTGCTTTACACCCATCCTGGTCGCGTTCCGAGGCAAGGGCTTTGCATGGGGGTTCTTCGCGGGGGTCGCCGCTTTGATCCTTGGTGCACTCGTTTGCTGGGGTGGGTGGCTGTACACGCCGAGCCTGATGAACGCGACTCCTGATTGGAACTTCGCCGCGTTCGGGCTGTTCGGGATCGTCGTCGGACTCTCCTGCGCGATCATCGGCGAGATCAAGAACCCGCCGTCTTGGCTGCCTTGGGCGCTCGCCGCCTGGGCGGTGCTGTTCGAGTCCCTCCTGCTCGTCTACATCCCCGCACACATCGCCCTGACGCAATACCGGATGTTCCCTGCCATGAAGCTGGCATCGATCGGCGGCATCTGGGCGGTCTCTTATGTTGTTTGGCTGTTGAACTTCTTGCTCGCGCAGGGCTACGTTGCGCGCAACAAGAAAGCGATGGCGACGTGTGGAGCCTTCCTTGGGCTGTATTTCGGCCTCAACGCCTTCACGGGGTTTCCGCGGGCTGGCGAATTGAAGGTCGCGATGCTCCAGACCGAAACGCAGGTCCTCGATGTCTTGGCCGTGTACAACAAGGACGCGACAGGCAATGGCGCAAAGATCGTCGTGTGGCCAGAACTGGCCGGCCAGGCGTCGGCGCCGTTCGGCAACACTGACCAGCTCAGGGAGCTTGCTGCTTTGCCGGACCAGGCGGCGTTCGTCACGTCGTTCGAGGACGGCAACGAGTTGATGCCCTACAATGCTGCGGCGATCTTTAGCAATGAAGGCGAGTCGGAGCGGTACCGGAAGAGGAAGCTGTTCGGCGGTGAGGGCAACTACCATTTGCGCGGCACCAAGCCGGCGTCGGCGAAAGTCGGCGGAATCACTTACGGCCTCAACATTTGTTTTGACTCTTGCTTCCCGCTGATCATGCGCGACACAGCGATGCTCGATGACGTGTCGATCGTTCTCTTGCCGACGCTCGACCCGATCGGACCGTACGGCACTGTGCAGGCGTTCCACGCCGCGTACACTCCATTCCGCGCTGCGGAGATGGGGGTGCCGATCGTGCGGACCGACACGACCGCATATTCTATGGTCGTCGATTCGCGGGGAGTCATCGTTGCACAAATGGGTTCAGGATTCGAAGGGGTCTTGGTCGCGGAAGTCACGCCTGAGCGCCGAGACACGCTCTACAGAAGGCTCGGCGACTGGTTTTTGATTCTATGCGGCTTTATCGTGGTGGCGGGGCTGATCAAGGGACGAACGGCAGCGCCGCGCCGAGAACCGAGTAGCCTGAAGAAGAGAAGGAAATGAAAGCTGTCGTAGCCGTCGGTTTCATGGACCAGTGCCTAGCGGGCGCCCGCATTTTTGCGAAACTTGGGTTCCCGAATGCGAACGCGATGCTCGTTCACACAGTCGAGCCCGTCCTGCCGGATGGCGGCTTTATTGCCGAGAGCTCGACCAGTCCGATCGTCGAAATTCAGAACCAGAGGCGCGAGGACGGGGAGAAGCGGATGGCCGAAGTCGCAAAGGAGCTGGATTTGCTTCGAGTGCCCAGTCAATCGCTGACGAAGTTCGGCAACCCGGCGCACGAAATCACCGCTCTCGCCGAACAGGTGAACGCCGACATCATTGTCGCAGGATCGATCCGGAAAGGCACGATTGAGAACTTTGTAATGGGATCTGTCGCGCGAGCGCTCATCGTCGAGGCGAAGCGGAGCATCCTCGTCGGAAAGTTCGCCGTGAAGGACCAACCGAAGGTCGACGCAGTCTTCGCCACGGACCATTCTGCGTACGCGAACAAGTGTCTCGACCTACTCATTGGACTCGCGCCGAACGGGCTCGGCAAGGTCACCGTCGTCAGCGCTGACACGACCGACGAGGAGGTCTCGAAGGCGATGAAGAGTGAGAATCCCGAAGGGCTCGGCAGTGAGGACGTTCTCTCCAGGAAGAACGACAAAGCCTGCGCAAAGCTCAGAACGATCGCGAACGCGACCGACTCCATCGTGTTCCGCGGCCGCCCTAACGATGTGATCAATGCTGCAATGGAGCAGACCAGGGCCGACCTCCTCATTTTAGGCGCGCACGGACACGGATTTCTTGAGCGCCTGCTCATGGGCTCGACGGCCATGCACATGGTCGGCAACGCGCCCTGGAACGTGCTCGTACTGAGGGTATGACAACGATGGAAGTCCGGCTTACCGACGAAGAGCTAGCCGCCGTTGTCCAGCGGGCGCACGAGATCGGCTCGCTCCAGGGCAGGCTCGAAGAGTCCCGGCGCGGACTCGACGAGTACGTCAGGGTGGCGGAGGAGATGGGAGTTCCGCGCGACGCGATGATGCAGGCGCTCAACGAGCGGTTTGCGTTCCTCGACCGCGAGATCGAGACCGGAACACTCGTGTTCGCCAAGTCGAGCGACGGCCGCTCCTATGCGGCAAAGGTCGTCACTGCGGGAGAAGACAGCGTTCAGGTCAGGTTTCTGAACGGAGGAGAGGCGCGGGTCGGCAGGCACGAGTTGCAGGACGCCTCATTCTCACCTGGCGCGCAGTACGAGTACCACTCGCCCTCGTACATGACGTATCTCAAGTCGACCGTCGTACGATTCGACCGCGACGCGCTCACAGTCACATTCAACTACTGGGGGACCGAGGAGACCGTCCCGCTCTCGAAAGTGCGAACGTCGCGCCCGCGCTCCGGCCCGGGCGTTCCGCCGTGGGTGTACACAGTTGCAATCGCTCTAGGATCGGGAATCGCAGGCGCGCTGCTGACGATGTTCCTACGGGGCCTCTGATCTGGCGGCCAGATTGCCGTCTTCCCTACCCTAACCGCAGCCACGCGCACTTGAGGTACAGCGACTCGGGAAACTGGATCGCTGCAGGATGGTCGAGGTCCTGGATCGTCACGTCCTCTAAGAAGAGCCGCACGCCGCGGTCGCTCGCCGCGAGGCGCGCCGTCTCAATCATCTCGCGCTGGTCGAGCTGGTAGCTGCAAGAACACACAATCAACCGACCGCCGTCCGCCAAGTGCGGTATTGCCCGGTGCACCAACTTCCACACCGCCCACTTGAGCGAGTCGCGCGCCGCGCCGCTCTTGGCGATCGCAGGTGGATCGAGCACGATCCAGTCAAACTTTGTCGCCGGCTCTTGCTCCAGCCAGTCGAAGACGTTCGCCATATCGAACGAACAAGTCAGGCCGTTCAGCTCTGCGTTTCGACGGGCGAGCGCGAGCGCACCCTCGTGCGTATCGATCCCCAAAGTTGTTGCTCCCGCCCGCGCTGCGTAACAAGAGAACGCGCCCGTGTAGCAGAACGCGTCCAACACCTTCTGCCCCGCCGAGACGCGCTCGGCGAACAGGCGCCGCGTGTTGCGCTGATCGAGATAGTAGCCAGTCTTCAGCCCTCCCGTTACGGGCACCACAAAGCGCAGACCCGACTCGTCGATCTCGACCTCTTTGGGCGTCTCTCCGAAAAGCTGACCCGCGTATGGTCCGAGCCCTTCCTCTTCGCGGCCGGCCATCTCGCTGCGCTCGTAGACGCTCTTCGGCGACAGCGAAGACACCAAAGCTGGTAGCCAAACTGGCTTGAGCGACTCCATGCCTTTCGAGCGAACCTGCACGACGAAGTGACCGTCGTAATCGTCGATCATCAGTCCGGGCAGTTGGTCGGCCTCCGAGTACACGATGCGACACGCGTTCGTTCCGGTGACCAGTCCGTCGCGCAACGCAGACGACTGCGTGAACCGCGCAGCGAAGAACGCCTCGTCGATCGGCTCTTCCTGCTTGGTCAGGACGCGGAAGCGGAAACGGCTCTCGCCGTTCCAGGTCCCCACAGCGAGGAACGCGCCTTCCGAGGACACAAGCCGAGCGAGCCCGCCGTCTGTCAGTTGCCCTTCGCTGCGCGCGACCTCGCCGCGCTGGATCCACGGGTAGTTGTTGCGGACCTTGCGCTCCTTTCCTGGCTTCAAAACGACCGTCGCACGGGGTTCCACGCGGGCACCATACCCGTCCCCTGGAGCATCACACCGCCAAAGGTAGACTCCCCGCTTCGAATGAACCTGAAGGACACGCTCAACCTTCCCGACCCAGACTTCACGATCCCAATGCGCGCCAACCTCGCGCAAAAGGAGCCGGAGATCCAGCAGAAGTGGGCCGAGATGGGCGTGTACGAGGCCATCCAACGCGACAGAAAGGACGCAATGGAGTCCTTCGTGCTCCACGACGGCCCGCCCTACACCAACGGCCCGATCCATCTGGGCACCGCACTCAACAAGATCCTCAAGGACTTCGTCGTCAAGAGCCAGACACTGATGGGTAAGCGCGCTCCGTACGTCCCCGGCTACGACAGCCACGGACTGCCGATCGAGCTAGCCGTGCAGGCGAAGCTTGCCGAAAAGAAGATCACACCCAATGTCGTCGAGCTGAGGCAGGCTTGCCGTGAGCACGCCGAGCACTACATCGAGGTCCAGACCGCGCAGTTCCAGCGGCTTGGCGTGTTCGGCATGTGGGACAAGCCTTACGTCTCCATGGACTTTCGTCACGAGGCCGAGATCGTCCGCGTGTTTGGACGGATGGTCGAGAACGGGTACGTCTACCGCGGCCTTCGCCCGGTGCTTTGGAGCCCGACCGCGCAGACCGCGCTGGCCGACACCGAAGTGGTCTATAAGAACCACACGAGCAAGGCGATCTACGTCCGGTTTCCGCTCAAAGAGGACCCGAAGCAACTTTTCATCGGACTCGGCGACGTTTTCACGATCATATGGACCAGAACTCCGTGGACGATCCCGGCCAACCTCGCGCAAAAGGAGCCGGAGATCCAGCAGA
>JANWJY010000074.1 GCA_025451715.1 Fimbriimonadaceae bacterium
AACCTCGTCAACATTGAGCTCATAGCCCCGGCTGCCGGAGAGGTAGATCTGTGTGAACTCCGGCTCGGTGCTCGGTGGCTTCGGCGTGTAGTCGATCTTAGATCCGGAGGACGTGACACCGCCCTCAAAGATCGGGCCCGGACCGCCCCAGTTGATTTGAAAGTCGCTTCCGTTCCTGTTGTTGCTGTGCACCGGTCCGCGAAGCCGGTCACCGCTATAGAACCAAATGCGGCCGCCAGAGACAGACGAGGTTTCGCGGTCGGTAA
Source organism: Fimbriimonadaceae bacterium (assembly GCA_025451715.1). GTDB lineage: Bacteria > Armatimonadota > Fimbriimonadia > Fimbriimonadales > Fimbriimonadaceae > JADFMN01. Next base: position 267 of record JANWJY010000074.1, read on the forward strand.
AGTACGCGTATTTCCCAAACGAAGTCTGGCGAACGACGAGCTCGACGATCTCCGTTTCCTGGCCTGAGGTGGCAGTCGTCTTGATTAAGTACTTCTTGAGCGTCGCGCCAGAGTTTGACGCGTCGGGGGTGACTAGTACCTTATACGTGCCGGCACCTAGGGTCTGGGTGCCGCCCAAGGGATCGAACGGCACGGTGTACGCCGGAGGCGAAGGCTGGTTCTTGAGCCATCGGAGCGTTTGATCGAGGCCGGACTCGGCAAGGTTGAACGCGACGGTGCTGCTCTTCGTGCGCGCGGTCGTATGTAGACCATGAAGCGTCAGAGTCAAGATTGCCAGACCGATCGCAGTGATGAACATCAGCGTGATGAGGGTCGTCATGAGGACGGTCCCTCTTCGAACGCGGCTAACAGCGTGCGTAGCTTTCATCTTAATAGTTCCTCAAGAAGATTGCGCGGTGAATCATGTTGGTTTGCATCACGACAGTGTCCGTCTTCCGCTCTGTGCGGAGGGAGATGTCGACGCTACTGGGACTGATGCTCGTGAACTCCAGTAGGGTCACGTCCTTACAGATCGGACGCATCGTGCCGACGGCCGGCTTGCGCACAAGGCACTTACCGTTGGCGTCCTCCGTCCCGTCCTCGTCGCCCCGGAAAAAATCTACAGTGTTGACCGAATCGAGGACCGTGCGGTTGTATGTGCCATCCACCTCCAGCTTTGGGTAATAAACCCTGATCTTGGTCGACGACAGGATCGCGACTTGCTTCGCTTCCTGCAGATCCCTGTTCACGATCTGCAGCGCGATGCTGGCGCTCATGTCGGAGTCGTACTGGTTACGGGTGTGCGTAAAGCTCCGAATCGTGCCGGAGAAGAGGGTCGCCGTCCCAATGATGATCATCGCCATGATGACCGTAACAATGGTCATCTCTACTAGGGTAAATCCGCGTCTTTTCATTGTGCTATCCCTTGGCTATCAGCGCCTGTGCACTCATGGTGCCGTCGCCCTGGTGCGCGGCGCTTCCAGTCCAGGTAAGCGTCACGGTCACCTTCCTGATGTCCGCTGTAAAGTTTTCGACCTTAACCGTTCCCACCACGTTCACGAACATCGGGTCTAAGCCGTCGACTGTCACGAACGAATATGGCGAAGTCATCGGTGAGGAGTCGATGATGCCAGCATCCTTCAGCTCAACGTAGGTTAGGCGCCCATAACCTACACCCCTAAGCTGATCCACCTTGTGCTGGACAAGGCTCGAGGCTTGCTGATGGTTTCCCACCATCTTGCCCGTCTTGAGCGCTGCAGGCAAGTAAGCCGCGAAGATCGTCGCGGTAGCAGCGAGCACGAAAATGGCAATGGCCACTTCGAGCAGGGTAAATCCAGAGTGCCTGCGTTTATGCACAAGTGTCGTGTTCCTTGTTCTGCGCGGTTCTGACAAGTAGGAATGCATGTTTTGTGATCCCACGGTGATTTCACCGGGAGGCATGCGGTCGCCCCCCCAGACTTGACTAGTCCTAGGTGGATTATCGGCGTTGCCGATGGCGACCTATAGGGGGAGCAGCGGCGTCGCCAGGCTCGAAGAATGCTCACCGGTCGCCCGAGTGGTGCCAACGGCAATTTTGCGGGAACTCTCAGCGGCCGGAATGACCGGTACTGGACTTGCGGTAGAGTTTGGCTACCATCTGGGCTGAGGCACCCTCGCTGTAATGCAGAGCCATCGGTCCAGGGGATCAAACACATTGCCGCACTGGTGTGCGGCACTTTTTTTCCGGCTCGATTGAGCCCCTTCCTTCGGTTCAGTCAGGCCGCCTATCCGCAGATGGATCTGGCCGCGGCGAGAGTAGCCTAGGTTCAAATGAGGCTGCTTTGGCTGCTAGGGAACGGTTTTGGAGGTCGCTGGAAGTGTTCTGGAGATCGCCAGAAGAGTTCTTCCGACCTCCAGAGGGGTTCTTCCGCCGTCTGAAAAGTTTTTCCGAGCGGCGAAACTGTTCTCCCGACCGGCGGAAGTATTTTTCCGATCTCGAAAACTGTTTAGCCGACGCAAGAACAGTTCTGGCGATCATTAGAAGGGTGCTGGAGGTCTCCAGCAGTGTGCTGGAGATCGCCAGAAGAGTGCTAGAGGTCGCTACCGAGACGCTAGCGATCTCTAGATTTCCATTGCCGGTCTCCAAAACTTTTCTGTCGAGCGGAAACGCATTCTTTGCGATCGGAAAAACTCTGCAACCAACGCGGAGTGCCGCGCATTTGGCACGTTGGGGGACGAGGACACTCACTCCCCCAGGAGACGAAGAAGAAATGCCTAAATGGCTTCCGGTCCGAGAAGCTGACCGATTAGTTTGGATACAGAACGCAGCGCTCAAGCTGAACACATACGTTGGCACAGCTGGGATTGTAGCCGGGGACGTCACGTTCCTCAACGGCGTGCGCGACAACTATCAATGGATCATCAACAGGAGCGACCAGCTCAACACCGCGCGGCAGGACGTCAATGAGTGGAAACGCATCTTTGCGGACGGGCCCGTCGGCACGCCGCTGGGCGCCGCGCCCGTCGCTCCGGTCTTTCCCGCTGCGCCGATCTTCACGCCGAGCGCCGGGATGTTCGCGCAGGTCGTGGCGCTGATGGAGCGCATCCGTAACACGACGGGCTACACGACCGCGATAGGCGAGGACCTCGGGATCGTCACCGCGCCGGGGGCGCCCGTGCTCGGCGACCCGACCTTCACTCTCGTCGTGCTGCCGAACAGCGAGGTGCGCGTGGAGTGGGTCAAGGGCTCGGCCGACGGCGTGCTCATCGAGAGCCAGCGCGCAGGCGAGACGGTGTGGACGCTGATCGCGACCGACCTGTCCTCGCCGTACGTGGACGCCCGCGCGCCCCTGGTCGCGGGCCAGCCGGAGGTGCGACGGTACCGCCTGCGGTACGTCGTGAACGACGTGCCGGTGGGCAACTACTCGGCGGTCGGGTCTGTGACGACCATGCCGTAGGCTGTTGTTTCGAGGGGGGCGGGGTGTCCCGCCCCGCCCCCGGGTCATAATCAATCTGCCATGCCGTGGGAGCGATGGATCGATACAGACTTTAGCCAGATCTACGAAGTCGCTGGGCGAGTCGGCGTGGCTCTGAAGTGCTTCAAAGGGCACGAGCGGTTCTCTTGCCGTTTCGAGGCAAAGGACGCGGACACGTACAACGTGTTCATGGAAGTCCGTTACGTCCGTGTTGCCACACGTGGTGGCCTCGCGACACCCGTACGTCCCGTCGAGGGTGGTTGGGAGATTTGGTCGACTGTCGAGAAGACTTGAGGGCGGCCCGCCCTGCCCCACCGCTTTCCCCTTTTACGCTCTGGGCTAGGCTGCCAAGGAGCCCGTTTCGCCCACGACGACGAGGAACGCGTCGACGACGCGCGGGTCGAACTGTGTTCCGGAGTGTGAGCTAATCTCGGTGATCGCAGCGTCCTGCGTCCACGCCGACTTGTAGGGCCGATCGTTTGTGAGCGCGTCGAACACGTCGGCCAAAGCGACGATCCTTCCCTCGATCGGTATCTCATCACCGGCGAGGCCAGCAGGGTAGCCCGTGCCATCGAACCACTCGTGGTGGGTCACTGCAATCCGTTCCGCCATCTGCAGCAGCGGCGTGCGGCCGTTGGAGAGCATGCGCCCGCCAAGGGTCGCGTGCCGCCTCATGTCCGCGATCTCGTCATTGGTCAGCTTTCCTGGCTTGAGCAGGATGAGGTCCGAGACGCCGATCTTGCCGATGTCGTGCAGCCGAGCTGCAAGAAGTATCAACCTCACCTGGTCGCCTGACATACCGAGCACTGCCGCGATCCTCGCGGCCATTTCACCTACTCGGATCGTGTGTTCGCCGGTCTCCTCGTCGCGGAACTCGCCGGCGATGGCGAGCCTATTGACGATCTCGTCCTGGGCGTCCTCCAGCTCTGTCGTGCGAAGCTTGACCTGTGCCTCGAGCCACTCGTTCTGCGACCGGATGGCTTGCTCGGCATTCTTGACCAGTGTCATGTCGCGAGCAAGGGCGTAGATCAGACCGTTCGACTGGTAAGGGAAAGACTTCCACGCGAGCCACTTGTACTCGCCGTTTTTGCACCGGTACCGGTTCTCGAAATAGAGGGTGAGGGCGCCCTCGCTAAGCTTCCCCATTTCCGCGATCGTCGCACCAACGTCGTCTGGGTGCACAAAGTGCAAGAACGGATTGGCGAGAAGCTCGCCTTTCGAGTAGCCGAGCGTGGACTCGAAGGCGGCGTTGATCTTTTTGAAGTAGCCGTCGAACCCGGCCACGCAGCACATATCGAGCGAGAGGTCGAAGAACTGGGCGCCGAACGAGGCACTGTCCAGTTCCGTAGCTTGCTGTTGGTCGCCCTCGATGAAGGCTTCACCTTTTGGCGCGCCCTTTCCCTTCCGGTCGTTCTTGTCGTTTCCAGCCATTGAGGACTTTAGCGGGGGAGGCATGTCCTTCGGACACGACTCAGGTCTTCCTTGGTTATCGGCATAGCCGCCGGAAACGTGCAGATACCCTGCAAAGTGCGCGAGTACCGACGGCCCACGTCAGTCCGCCGTTGCCAGCTTCAAGGATGGGGGAACAGGGGGCCTGGCCCCAACCGGGCCTGTTAAGGCCGTGCGTTCTCGGGTATCCCTCGTGTGTACGGGCCGCAAGGCCACGCCGCATTCACTTTGGGTTGGCTGCAATGCTGCTGACGACTGGCAAGCGTGCGACGAACACACGGAGGAGTTCGTAACTATGCCGGCATCCGATCAAGAGGTTCCAGATTCTTGCCCCATCGCCTGTGAGCTCCGCGTGTACCGGAGCAAACTTGAATGGCATCTGACACACCTGGACCGCTGCGGCGGCTAAAACACCTTCTCTTCGGCGAACCGATCCCCACGGCCCGGGCCCACCACGAGCGCCTAGGGATCGCGACGGGGCTACCCGTTTTCGCATCCGACAACCTCTCGTCCAGCGCATACGCCAACGAGTCGATCCTCAGCGTGCTCGTGCTGTACTCGGCGACGCTTGCGGGCCTTCAGCTGTGGTTGGCGCTTTCCATCGCGCTGCTGATCGGCATCGTGGCTTGGTCGTACAAGCAGACGATCTTCGCCTATCCCGGCGGCGGCGGGTCTTACATCGTTGCCAGCGACACCCTGGGAGAGACGCCGGGACTCATCGCAGGTGCGGCGCTGATGATCGACTACGTCCTGACGGTTTCAGTCTCAGTCGCTGCGGGAGTGGCCGCGCTTGTCTCAGCATTTCCGAGTCTGCACGAACTGCTCGTGCCGATCAGCGTCGTGTGCATCGCGGTCATCGCGTTCGGAAACTTGAGGGGAGTACGGGAGTCGGGCGCACTCTTCTCAATGCCCACCTACGGGTTCCTCGTGGCGATGCTGCTGCTTCTCGTCTTCGGGGTCGTGAAGGCCATCGGCACGCCGATCGGGGCTCAGACTATCCTCGCAGAACCGGGAGCTATTGGCAGCGAAGCGAGCTTCCCGCTCATCTTCATCATCCTGAGGTCGTTCGCGGCAGGATGCACGGCGTTGACAGGCATCGAAGCGGTCAGCAACGGGGTTCCCGCCTTCCGCCCGCCGGAGGCGCGCAACGCTTCTCGCACGCTTATTATCATGGCTGCGATCTTGACGGTGCTCTTCCTCGGGCTCGGATACATCACACAGCACCTCCCGCAGATCGAGCTGTATGCGACGAAAAACCCCGAGTACTCGACCCTTGTCTCGCAGATCGCCTCATGGACATTCGGCGCCGCGAGCGTCGGGTTCTACTTTGTGCAGTTCGCGACAGCCGCGATTCTGATCCTTGCGGCGAACACGAGCTTCATGGACTTCCCGAGGCTCTCCAGTCTGTTGGCGCGTGACGGCTATCTGCCGCGCCCACTGGCAAGGCAAGGCGACCGGCTCGTGTTCCAGAACGGCATCATCGTTCTCGCGATCGCGTCGGCGATCCTCGTGTGGGCCTACCATGGAGAGCTGGACCAGCTGCTGCCGCTCTACGCGGTCGGAGTTTTCATGGCCTTCACGCTCTCGCAGGCGGGGATGGTCGCGCATTGGCGCAAGCTCAAAGAGCGCGGGCATGGCCTTAGCATCACGATCAACGCGATCGGCACGGTCATCACGGGGGCTGTGACGCTGGTCCTTCTCGTCACAAAGTTCTCCGAGGGCGCATGGATCATCGCTGTGCTGACGGCTGCCTTCTTCTTCACGTTCCGCGCCATTAAGCGGCGCTACGCCTCGATCAACGCACAGTTGGCGGAAGGCATGCGCTCGGCAACACAGTTGCAGCGCCACTCGGTGCTCTTGCTGGTGCCGCGCATCCACCGCGGCGTCCTACGCGCGATGGACTATGCCGCTGGGCTCCACGGCGAAGAGGTCCGTGCGCTGCACGTGGCGATCAATCCGAAGGCAGTTCCCGCTCTCAAGGCGGATTGGGACCGCCACTCCCCGGACATCCCTCTCATAGTCGTCGAGTCGCCGTTCCGATCGTTGATCGATCCGGTCCTCGCATACGTAGACGAGATGCTCGAGGCGCACCCCGACGTGACGGTGACGGTCATCGTCCCCGAGGCCGTGCCGACGAAGTGGTACCACCGATTCCTACAGGAGAACCTCGCGTTCCAACTCAAGTTCGCGCTCGGCGGCAGGAAAAACGTCGTCGTCACCAACGTGCGGTATTTCTTGGATTGACGGTGGCCGGCCAGCAGCCATTTGCCAACGGTCTGCGTCTTGACGACGCCCCTTTCGGCGTCGGAATCTCCACGTTTCACTTGCTGCGGGTTTCTTTGGCCGCGATCAGACATGGGTCGCCATAGTTGAACGCGGCCAGTCCCGGAAGGGAGAGGACCACAGTCGATTAAAATGGAGAGCGGACAGGCTGTTCGCCTGCCCGCTCTTCGGGTTGTGTCGCTCCTCTTGTTAGAGGCCCGACGGGTCGGCCTTCCACTCGTCGGCAGTCTTGCCGGCGAAGGACGGGTCGGCGTTCACGGCGTTCGCAAGGTAGACGCCCGTGATGGGGCCCGACGGCCACTTCTTCATGTAGGTCGGCACGAGGTCGCCGGAGACGGGGACGTCGGTCGACGTCTTGCCCATTTCCATTGCCCACTGCTCTTTGCCAGTCTCGATCTGTCGCAGGTTGGCGACGATCGTCTGGAGTCGGCTGTTCTGGCGGGCCTTGATAAAGTTAGGCACCGCGATCGCGAGTAGAATGCCGATGATCAAGACGACGATCATGATTTCGACAAGCGTGAAACCGGTTCGTTTGTTGCGCTTCATTTCTGTTTCTAATCCTCCGGAACTCAGGTAGTTACCTGCGGGTACCCATGACCCGTGTTGGCTGTGTTCCACCCAGACTCTAAGGCCCCAAATCGCAGATTTACTAGTATTCGGATCGGTGCCAAAATACCAGTCGCTCCTGGCCGTCGAAACAAACCCATTTTTGGGCTCGTCTAACCAAACATGAAAGGAACCTGTCTACTCGTTGCGTTGAGCCTGACGGCCGCGGTATCTACGACGGCACGCGCGGACATGTTCAAGCCCAGCGTCAAGGATCAGATCGCGTTAGGTCAAAAGGCGGCGGCCAGCGTCCGGAAGGACATGCGGGTCCTGCCCGACTCCGATCCCCGGGTCAAGGCTGTGCGCCAGATCGGCAACCGGCTCGTGTCCTTGATTCCCAAGTCGGAGAGGGACAAGAAGCCGTTCCAGTACACGTTCGACGTGATCGACAGTCCTGAGATTAACGCTTTCGCCCTCCCCGGCGGGCCAATCTTCTTTTATAGAGGGCTGCTTGAGAACCTACAGACCGAAGACCAGGTTGCGGGCGTGCTGGGGCACGAACTGGCTCACATCCGCTATGAGCACTGGGCGAGCTCCTACGCGAACAACCAAAAGCGACAGCTCGGACTCAGCGTCCTGCTCGTGCTGCTCAATGCGAACAGCACCGCGTTCGACATTGCCAGCGTCTCAGACACCTTGCTCTTCACCTTGCCGTACTCGCGCAGCAATGAAAACGGCGCGGACAAGGCGGGTTACGACCTCATGGTCTTGGCGCGGTTCAATCCCCAGGGCATGGCGGACGTCTTCAGGGTCCTGAAGGAGAAGGGCGGCAGTTCTAAGACGGCGGAGTGGGCGAGCTCGCACCCCGACGCGGACAGGCGTATCAGTAACATTGAGAAACGGATAGCGGCCTCCAGTACGCAGTATCCGGCCCAGACGAGGCTCGGCAGATCCGTGCAGTCACGGAGCTTCATCTCGACCAAGAGAACGCTGCCCGTTATGCTCTCAACCTTTGACAGGCTGAAGTCCCGCCCGGTCTTCAGCCTCTGAGGCTCCTTCAGATCGGATGCTGAGCTGGGCAGCGAGCTTGCCGGCGATCTCGTTGAACGCCCGAGCCTGAACGCCATCCGGATACGCGAGCACGGACGGCTCGCCTCGCTCGGCGGCCTCGCTGACCGTCGGATCAAGGGGGATTGAGCCTAAGTAGGGGACGTCCAGCTCATTCGCCAGCTCTTCGCCGCTCGAACCGGCGAACACTCGCGTCGCAGTCCCGCAGGTCGGACACACGAACGTCGCCATGTTCTCGACGACTCCCAGGAGGGTGGCATCAAGCCGGCGGAAGAGTGCTGCGGCCTTCCCTGCGATGTTCGCAGCGACGTTGTGCGGTGTTGTCACGATGACGACGCCCGACAAGGGCACAAGCTGGCCCAGCGACATGGGTGCGTCGCCCGTGCCTGGCGGAAGGTCGACAAGCAGATAGTCGAGCTCACCCCAGAGCACGTCGCCCAAGAGTTGCTTCAACGTCGAGTGGACCATCGGACCCCGCCAGAGGACGGCCTGGCCCTCTTCAAGCAAAAACCCGATCGACATCATGCGGACGCCGTAACGCTCGATGGGCACGATCTTCTGGCTTTGTGCAAGGGGTCTCTCATCCTTGACCCCCATCATCATGGGGACGCTAGGGCCGTAGACGTCGGCGTCCAAGAGCCCGACCTTGGCCCCCAGTCGCGCGAGGGCGACCGCCAAATTGACACTGACCGTGCTCTTGCCTACTCCCCCCTTTCCGCTGGCTATTGCGACGATCTGCCTCACGCCTGGGAGCAGGTCCTCCTTTGCGGCCTGCCGATCGCGTACTCGGGCGGTCATCTCGATCTCGACCTCGCTGATACCATCGATCGCGAGCACGGCGGCACGTGCCTGCTCTTCCAGCAGCTCCTTGACCGGGCACGCCGGCGTGGTGAGCTCGACCTTGAAGGATGCGCGGTCCCCGTCGATCACGACGTCCTTTACGAACCCAAGCGTCACGATGTCCCTGTTGAGGTCGGGATCGTTGACGGACCTGAGGGCGTCGAGCACCTGCTCTTGGGTGACGGGCATGTTAGGACAGGTTACCAGCGGAAGTCTTAAACGCCGTAGTGCCGCGATGCCTCCTCAAGCATCGTCGACACTACGCACATTTCCCCTCACCCCCCAGCCCCTCTCCCGGAGGGGAGCGGGGGAAGGCGACTAGCCGAGCGCGACCTGCAGGTCCTTCTTCAGCAGCGCCCTCGCTCTGAAGAGCCAGCTCTTGATCGTCCCTTCTGGGATGTTCAGGGCGCTGGCGATCTCGTTGACGTCCATGTGGCCGTAGTGCCGCATCTCGATGATGCGCCGGTACCGCTCAGGCAGTCTGGAGACGGCCTCGCGGACGCGCTCGATGTTCAGCTTAGACTCGACGCCGCTCTCGACGTCCGCCCGTGTGTCGAAGATGGCGTGCTCGTGCCGGTCCAGGCACTCCTGCCCCTGTCTGCGTCCGCGGATGATGTCCACGCAGCAGTTGGAGCAGATGCGCATGAGCCACGGGAGCAACGGCCTACCGGGCTCGAACGTCCGAATGGCCTTGTAGGCCTTGACGAACGTGTCCTGTACGGCGTCCTCTGCATCCTCCTGGTCACGGAGCATGCGCAGGGCATGCCCTCTGATTTGATTCCGATACCGGTCTGCGACCAATTCCATGGCCACCGCATCACCGGCTTGGGCGCTCTGGACTAGGTGTTGTTCCCAAGCCACAGCCGCCCTCTTGTCGAGAGTGTTTCCTCGTCCCACGGCCACATTGTAAGGGAGGCCCGGTCGCCCGCAAAGAGGGTCGGCACTAAAGGCCCCCCACCGGGCACCGCCGGCCAAAATCGGGCTTTTTCGCTTTAGGCGGGAAGAAGGCAGATTCGATTACCGATGATTCTCGTAATGCTGGTCAAGAGGATCGTTTATTACATCCTTGCCGCCGGCCCGTTTCTCCTGATCGGGCTCATCGCGATCAACTCGCGATTGAACACGAACCATTGGGAGTTCATCGAGTACGGGCCCGAGACGAGCGCGCGTATCGAGGCATACGCCCGTCCCGTCCTGCTCGTGCGCCAAACGGTCGTCAAGGGGAAGCCAGTCTCGCCTGAGGAGCTCCGGCAGACGATCGCCGCCTGGCTCGAGTCGAGCCGAAAGGGCGAGCTGAAGGACATCGATCCTCCCACGACCCAGTCAGACGGCTCGACGATGATCTACGAGCAGATCATGGTGGCAAAGCAGGCTCTGGTCGACACTTCCCTTCGATATGGCCACACGCTGCAGATGAAGGGAAAGACTCGCGAAGCCGCCTACCTTTATGCCGACGTCCTCGAGCTCGCTGACATCGCAAAGTACAGCGAGCTGTCCGCGCTCTGCGAAGCAGCGACGTATCAGGCTTCGACGCTTAAGCGCCTTGCTCTCATGGCGAGCGATCTGGATGAAGTGGACCGGTTAGCGATCCGCGCGCGGGTCGCGGTGCTCGGCCGAAGTACGGACCGTTCACTAAGCCACATCGTCGACAGGCTCGCCCTTACGTATTCTCGAGACCTTCAGAGGGAGGGGCGGTCGGCGGCTCCGATCGAAGCAGCGCGCGACAGCCGGCGCTTGGCGAGCAACGT
>JANWJY010000075.1 GCA_025451715.1 Fimbriimonadaceae bacterium
AGCGTCGTCGCCCACATGAACGAGCGGTGCGACTCCTCGTGGTTGAACCCGTACGAGAGCACCAGCCCCTGGTTGAAGTACTCGCGCGCCTCGTCGCTCTTCGTCGTAACAGGGAAAGTGTGCTCGCCCATGCCCTCGAGCAGCGGCGCCCGCTCCTGCGCAACACCGAGACAAGCTAACGACAGCAAAGCGAGGAGGGTGGTGCGGCGCATGGTCTCCGGTTCTACCCCTTGGACGCTGCAGGTTGTTTCAGCGATTCTGCTAAGTTGGATCGAGTTCGCCTTCTCCAATCGAAGGCTTTCCGGCCCACGCAACCTCGACGCCTCTCCATAGTAGACTCGCGACCGTGAGCGCTTACGAAATCGCCAGGGACCGGTACGCCGACCTCGGCGTCGACGCGGAGAGCGCGCTCAACACCCTCTCGACCGTCCCGATCTCCCTGCACTGCTGGCAAGGCGACGACGTCGCGGGCTTCGAAGGCGACACGACCCTCGGCGGTGGTCTCGCGGTCACCGGCGACTACCCGGGCAAGGCAAGAAACGCCGACGAGCTGCGACAAGACCTGAGAAAAGCGCTCGACCTCATCCCCGGAAGCCACCGCCTCAACCTCCACGCGATGTACGGCGAGTTCGACCAGCCCACAGACCGCGACGCGATTGAACCGAAGCACTTCCAGCGATGGATCGACTGGTGCAAGTCGAACAATCTCGGCTTTGACTTCAACCCCACTTGCTTCTCCCACCCCAACGCAGCGACAGGATTCACGCTCTCGCACGAAGACCCGGAGATCAGGGAGTTCTGGATCGAGCACTGCCGACTCTGCCGAGAGATCGGACAGTACGCGGCGGAACAGCTCGAGTCCGACTGCGTCGTCAACGTCTGGATCCCCGACGGGATGAAGGACACGCCCGCCGACCGCCGCATCTTCCGCGAGAGGCTCGTGGAGTCGCTCGACGAAGTGTTCGACCAACCGTTCGAGAGCGTGCTCGACTCCGTCGAGTCGAAACTGTTCGGGATCGGCAGCGAGTCGTATGTCGTCGGCTCGCACGAGTTCTATTTCGGCTACGCGGTCTCGCGAGGAAAGCTACTATGCCTCGACGCTGGGCACTACCACCCGACCGAGTCGATCGCCGACAAGATCACTTCGTGCCTCACGTTCCTCGACGAGATCCTGCTGCACGTCAGCCGTGGAGTGCGCTGGGACTCCGACCACGTCGTGGTGTTCAACGACGACCTCTTGAACATCGCTCGAGAAATCGTGGTCAACGACTACTTCGACCGCGTGCACGTCGGGCTCGACTACTTCGACGCCTCGATCAACCGCGTCGGCGCGTGGGTGGTCGGGGCGCGCGCGATACAGGAAGCGCTGCTTGTCGCGCTGCTCGAGCCGACCGATACCCTTCGCTCGCACGAGTCATCAGGCGACTACACCTCTCGTCTGGCTCTACAAGAACAGCTCAAGTCCCTACCCTGGGGATCGGTCTGGGATGAGTTCTGCTCTCGCAACAGCGTGCCGAGCGAAGGCGGATGGATGAAGGAGATCAAGGCGTACGAATCACAGGTCCTGGCTGGCCGCTAGCTCGTCGCACTTTTGCTTGATGAGTAGAGCGACGGCATGAGGAGTCCGAAAGCAGTCGCGTGAGGTGACGCGAAGCGTTGTGATCTTATTCTCCAAGAGCGCCTTGTCGCGGGCTTCGTCCCTAGCTTGGTGTGCGTCGTGTTGCGTGCCGTCTACTTCGACACAGAGCCTGACCTGCGCACAGTAGAAGTCCATGATGTAAGGTCCGATCGGCTTCTCCCTTTGAAACTTGTAACCGATGCGGCGGTCGGGAAGCTCGTACCAAAGTCGTCGCTGTGACTTTGACAAGCTCCTGCGTTGGTGCCTAGCACGACCAGTCTGAAATGGCGTCTGCTTCGCCATGGTGCGCAAGGGATGGTAACGTCTGGACGCCGAGCCACTTCACTTACTGCGAAGACCACCAATCAAGTGGCACGGCCCAGACGTACCCTCTCCCGCTGCACCGACCACCAAAGGTGCTGACCCCTGGCAAGCGGGAGAGGCCTGTGAACGAAGTGAACAGGGTGAGGGCATTCACGAGACCATAACCGAGCGAGGGCCCTCATCCTAACCTTCTCCCGTTCACGTCAACTTGCAAGACCAGCTTGTTATCGGAACGGGAGAAGGAACCGGGCCGAGCCCGTCACTCTTCAACCTCATATCACTCCTTCTTCGTCTCCCCCGGCGCGGTGTCGAAGAAGATGTTGTAGCCGTCAGGGTCGCGCAAGGTCCGTGACCACTCGTGCTTGTGCTGGCTCGAATCGTCGGAGAACACGATCCCCTGAGCCTCAAGCGCCCGACAGATCTCCGGCACGTTCCCTCCCCGAAAGTTCAGCGTTACCGCGTCGGCGCCCATGTGCTTGGCCTCGTAAAGCCCGAGCCGCTGGTCCCCGTTGGTCACCACCGCCCACCCCTCAGTGTCATCTCCCTCGACGCGTCGAAACCCGAGCTTCTCATAGAACTCTCGCGACGCCTTCGCGCTCGCGACCTTCAGACAAACGTCACACCAACCGAGATCCATTGCTCCTCAAGTTAGGTCGAACGCCAATACCTCGGCCTCCGAGATCGACTCGAACTCCAGGCGAGTCTCTTCCTCGATCACCGCGGCGTCGCCGGCGGCGAGCTCGTTGCCGTGCAACTTGACTACCCCGCGTACGACGAACAGGTATCCAAAACGACCGGGCGAAAACTCCAAGGCGCGGCGATCGCCGGCAGTTACGATCGTCACCGCTACAACAGCATCCTGCTGAATTGTGACGACGCCGCCCACCGGCGCGGCCAACACCACCCAGCTACGTCGCGCCTCGTCCAAGTCGAACGTCTGCTGCTCGTACGACGGCTCGCCTCCGCGCGCAGAAGGAACGATCCAGATCTGCACAAGGTGAAGCTGCTCGGTCTTACTCGGGTTCCACTCGCCGTGCTGGACCCCGGTCCCCGCGCTGATCCGTTGCACCTCGCCCGGGCGGATCACCGAGCCGTTGCCCAGCGAGTCCTTGTGCTCCATCTCTCCGATGGCCACGTACGACACGATCTCCATGTCGCGGTGCCCGTGCATCGGGAACCCTTTCCCCGGGTCGACGCGGTCGTCGTTCAGCACGCGCAGCGTCCGGAACCCCATGCGCTCCGGGTCGAAGTACTCGCCGAAGGAGAAGCTATGCCAGCTCCGTAGCCACTCCGTCTCGGTCAGGCCCCGGTCTTCCGCCTTGAGGATGGTGATCATGTGGTGAGGCGAAGTCTACTACGAGAGGAAGTTCAGAGGTTTAGGGGTTCGCAGGTTCGGATTCACCCTTCATCCCTCATCCTTCTGCCTTACTCGCTCCCTCGCTCCGCGCCATAATAAAACCCGGTGGCCGACCTACAAAAGAGGATCGATGAGCTGGCCGAGCTGATGGAAGAGTTCGGACTGGAGCAGGCCGAGCTGCGCGGCGAGGGCTGGTCCGTCGGGCTCGACCGCAACGGCCCCAACGCTACCCCCGCCCCTGTGCACACGAACAACGTCGCCCCCACTCCCGCAAAACCGACCAAGAAGAAGAAGTCCATCCCGAAGGGCACGCCGGTGAGCAGCCCGATGACGGGGATCTATTACTCCGCTCCGAGCCCCGGCGCGGCCGCGTTCTGCAAGGTCGGTGACTCGGTCACCTCGGGTCAGGTCGTCGGACTGATCGAGGCGATGAAGGTGTTCAACGAGATCACCGCGCCCGTGAGTGGGAACGTCACCGCGCTCAAGGCCGAGAACGGCCAGCTCGTCCAGCCTGGAGACCCCCTGATCTACATTGGCTAACTGCGAAAGAATCAGGGTCGGCATCCTCGGCTTTGGGACCGTGGGCGAAGGCACCTATCGCATGATCTGCGACAACGAAGAGGAGATCGTGCAGAAGGTCGGCTGCCCCATCGAGGTGCGCCGCATCGGCATCCGCGACCCAAAGAAGGAGCGCTCGCTGCCTGGCGAGTTCTTCACGACCGACCTCGAAGACATCGTCTCGGACCCGGAGATCGACGTCGTCATCGAGGTGATCGGCGGCGAGGAGCCGGCGCTCTCGCTGATCGACCTCGCTTTGGACAAAGGCAAGCACGTCGTGACAGCGAACAAGGAGCTGATCGCAAAGCACGGCTCGCGTTTGGTCACAAAGGCGCGGAAACTGGGGCTGGACCTGCACTTCGAGGCCGCGGTCGGCGGAGGAATCCCGATCGTGCAGCCGCTCAAGCACCAGCTCGCGGGCAACGACATCGTCAAGATGATGGGAGTGCTCAATGGCACCTCGAACTTCATCCTCACCAAAATGTGGGACGAAGAGCAGACGTTCGACGAGGCGCTCGCCGGCGCGCAGAAGGCGGGGTACGCCGAGGCGGACCCTACAAACGACGTCGACGGCTTCGACACGATGTACAAGATCGCGATCCTCGCGGCGATCGCGTTCGGAAAGCAAATCCCGCTCGACCTCATCCACCGCGAGGGGATCAGGAAGGTCACGCAGAAGGACATGCACTACGCCGAAGTGCTAGGGTATCGAATCAAGCTCCTCGGGATCGTCGAAGAGACTGGGGCGGACGATGAGATCCTAATCCGCGTGCACCCGACGCTGGTCCCGGAGGATCACCAGGTCGCGAAAGTCGAGGACGCGTACAACGCGTTGTGGTTGCACGGCGACTTCGTGGGAGATTTGATGTTCTCAGGCAAAGGCGCGGGCTCGTTCCCCACCGCATCGGCGGTCGTGGGCGACTTGATCGACGTCGGACGTAACATGATGATTGGCGGCTCGGGGTCCGCGATCCCGTACGGCGAGGGAATGAAGTGCCGGCCGATCGGCAAGTTGGAGACGCGATACTACATGCGCCTCGTGGTGGCGGACAAGCCGAACACACTCGGCCGCATTGCGACGGTCTTTGGCGAAGCCGGAGTCGGTCTGGCTGCGATGGAGATGCGGACTCTGGAGAACGACCTCGGCGAGATCGTGTTCCTGACGCACAAGTGCGTGGAGTCCTCGTTTACCTCGTCGCTCGAGGACGTGCGATTGCTGGACGTTGTTGAGTCTGTCGAGAGCTGGTTCCGGGTCGAAGACTGAGGGGCTGAGCGACAAAGAGAGAGGATCCAGACCTCGCGGTCCGGACCCCAGTCTAGGATACGTCTCGTAGAGAGACAACACCCGCTTGTCCTACGCAGGCCCAAATGTGTGGGTCCCGGGGCCCGGGACTTCTTTACAGGCCAAACCCCTCACCCCTAACCCCTCTCCCCCGGAGGGGAGAGGGGGATTCGGGATAGTCGTGGCGCGTTAGCGCCGGGGCTGGTCGGGCTTGCTGTGATCGAGGATCAGTCGCATCGCAGAGATGTTGCCGTCGATCGCCTTTTGGTAGAGGACCTCGATGACCTCTTTGGCAAGCTTGCCGCCGTTAGAGAACAGTTCTCGCCGCAATGCGGCGCGAAGCGTCCGGGGCTTCTTCGGCCGTCCTGGCCCGCCCGCGTGACCGTTCTTGAACTGGTGCTCTGCGGGGGGTTTTGAGTTAGAATTCTCGCCCATTTTTTGCCCATTTTCCGGTTCAAAAAGTGCGCGTTTCTTGATGTCCTCTTCGGAGTGCCTTGGAACGCTCGTCGACGGGGCGGCGCCCGGTGTGAAGTTTCCGCTCATTCTTGTTTGTTATGGGGACCTCCGGGCCCCCTTGATGGACTCGGCCGTGCTGGCCGGTCTAGCCTGCATTACGCGGGCCACATGGACAGTATGGCACGACTTTGACGCCGTTTCTACCCTTTGAGTGAAAAAGTAGTGACCGAGCGTCCACTTGAACCTGAAACCTGGTATTAGTGCGGGGCATCGCCAGCGACGGTGAGAGTTACTATGTCACCAGGGCTGTGCCCTGCTTTTTGGAGAGGATGTTTATGCGTCGTTTGGCTCGTTCCCGCTTCTTTGTCATCGTCAGCCTGCTTGGCCTGACCGCGCTGTTCGCGGCCGTGTTCGCGCACGTCGGTGCGGGCGCAGGGATCTCTGGACAGTACATGGAGATCATTGCCGACTTCTTCGACGAGGGCCGCGCCGAGACGGTCTATGTCCTGAGCGCCGACAACGGACGGGAGTACCAGGTCGTGTTCGCGCCGGGAGTGCAGTCTCCGACACCCGGCTCGTACGTGACGCTGAGCGGGACGATCAAGGGCGACACGGTTTTCGCGGACGGTGTCGTGCGTGAGTTCATGCCAACCGGGCTAGGCAACACACCGATCGGCGAGCAGCGGTTCGTGATCGCGCTGATCCGGTTCCAGAACGATCCGCCGGGCAACGAGAACGTGACGATCCCGCAGGTGCTCGACAAGATGTTCAATCCGGCGTACTCGGTAACCGACTGGTTCATGGAGGCGAGCTACGGCAAGACTTGGGCGACGGGCGACGTGTTCGGCTGGTTCACTCTGCCGATGGACCGCGGCTGCAACGCGAGCGGATGGCGCTCTGCGGTGATCCCGATGCTCGACGCGCTGACGGACCTGACGCAGTACAACCGGCTGTACATCATGGTTCCACAGGCGGGCGGCTGCACTTGGGGCGGGCTGGGGACGCTGGGCACCAACTCGTTCAACACGAACGACGGCCAGTGGGTGACCACGACCTCTTGGACCCGCAGTGAGTACTTCAACGAGAACCTGTCGAACCCTCGCGGCGCGGTGTTCGTGACCGCGCACGAGGTCGGGCACAACTTTGCGCAGAACCACGGTAACTCGCTGACCTTCAACGCGAACCGCGCGATGGGTCCGATCAACTGCGACGGCTGCGAGGGCACGGACACGGCTTACGCGGACGCGCACAGCTCGATGGGCGGCGCCTGGCGTCCCGGCCACCACAACGCCGAGCACAAGCGCAACCTCAACTGGTTCAACCCGGGCAATCTCTTGACGGTCACGCACAGCGGGATCTATGAGATGTCGCCCTACGAGAACAACACGAGCGATGTGATCGCACTGAAGATCCTGCGCGGTTGGGCGTCGATCGGCAACCGCAACGAGTACATCCTGGCGGAGTGGCGGCAGCCGATCGGCTACGACACCGAGCTCGACCACTTTGGCAACGCCGCGTACAACGGTGTGTTCATGCACTGGGACTATCGCACGAATACGTACGGCTTCAACCTCGACATGACCCCTGGCGACGGCGAAATGCGCAACGCGCCACTGCCGACAGGTCAGACATGGACCGACCTGTACACGAAGGTCGCGATCCAGACGCTCGGCGTCCTCAACGGGAAAATGCGCGTGCTGGTGACGATCGGTCAGCCTGTGCTGCCGAACTCGTTCACCATCGTGCGCGGCTTTAACGG
>JANWJY010000076.1 GCA_025451715.1 Fimbriimonadaceae bacterium
CGCGCTGCGCCGAATGAGGCCGGGATCGGGTTTGCGGTCCTGCGGTCGCCGATGCGTCGCGCCATCTCGTTGCCGTAGACCTGCACGACGCCTGGCTCGCCCACTCCGCTCGGGAGCAGGTAGTAGTACATCGGGCCGAAGGTGAGGTTCACCATCGAGCCGTAGTAGCCGCCGACGTTGCGCGGCGCGCCGATCTTGTGGCTCTCACCGAGCACGCG
This sequence comes from Fimbriimonadaceae bacterium, assembly GCA_025451715.1. Lineage (GTDB taxonomy): Bacteria > Armatimonadota > Fimbriimonadia > Fimbriimonadales > Fimbriimonadaceae > JADFMN01. The sequence goes on from JANWJY010000076.1 coordinate 219, forward strand.
CGAGATCCGGTTGGAGGCCGCAACGCGCATCCAGTCGCCGAGAACCACCGTGCCACCGCCAAGGAGGACGTTTCCGTTGGTGTCGATCAGCCCCGGGTTCGGATCCGGGTCCTTAGGCGCCATCAGCTCGCGGGTCGCCTTGTTCCCTTGCACGAAGACCCCCAATCCGTTGGGAGTCTGGACGTGGGTCACCGTCCCGATGTAGTCCGGGATGTCATACCGCTCACCAGAGATGCGCTCCGCCTCGGTCTCGGCCAGGGCCGTCGCCGTGAGCGACGCTGAGGTCGCCCGCAGCGCAGTGATGCCCGGAGGGAACACCTGGACCAGCGCCAGGATGCCCACGAGGAACACGACGATCACGACGAGTATCTCGATGAGCGACGTGCCTGCTTTCGTTCTAAGTCGCATTGCTGTTTTTAGGTCCTCTGAACTGAGTGAAGCTGCGCGGCGCCCTTATGGGTTGACCACGTACCTCCAGGACTTGTTGTAGACGGCGTTGGCGTCCGCCGGTCGAGCCGAGCCGCCGAGGAACAGGATGATCTCGCGTCGGTTCTTCCTAGGAACCTGGTTCGAGTCGAGGTCGCGGTAATAGCTGTTCCAGGTGATCATCGTGTCGTCAGGCGGGAGGCCGTAACCGAGCTGGCGCGGGTCGTCGGACGCGTTCCCGTTCTGGCTGATCGCGAACTCGGTCCAGAAGAGCGTGTAGCGGAGCTCGAAGCGAGTCAGGCCGCCGGGCACCGGAACCTCTGCCGCGTCATAACCGCTGAGCTTGTAGAACTGCGCTGCAAGCGGATCGGGCGGGCTGGTGCACGGCACGACGCCTCCGCCAAGTCGGACGCAGCCGTCGTTGGGCCCGAACTGCTGTCGGGCCTCAGGGATGTCGTCTGCGGCGTCGGTGTCTCCATCGCCATCAAGGTCCATCACGGGCGCCGTCCCGATCGCGGCTGGATCCTGGTTCGGGTACACGGCGGTGGTGGTGTCCGCGTACCCATACCTGTTGTAGGCCGGAGTGAAGGTCTTGAGAGCCCCGACGCGCTTCTTATAGAGGTAGCTCTGGAGCTGGTCCGCTGGGATCACCTGCCCCATGTTCGGGCCCGACTGGTAGAGCGTCACGTAACCCAGGAGCTGGGGAGGGTACGCCCCCTGGTCGTTGAAGTAGAGGCCCAGCGCGGTTCGAAGCTGGTTCATCGACGCCATGTCGCCGTTGCGGAAGGCGCTGTCCTTAGCCTTCGAATAGACGGGGAAGATGATGGCCGACAGGATCGCGATAATCGCGATCACGACCAACAGCTCGATCAACGTAAAAGCACGCACTCGTCTCATCTGGTACCACCGGCGCCGCAGGTTAGACTGCGGCAGGTTCAAGCTTGTTCCCTTCAATGTCAGGGTTTTTGTAGGCCGACGTTCGTAGCGTAAGCGTTCCAGAGCCCCATGAGCCAGTCGTTGGCGAGCAGGGCCACGAGAGCCCCGGCTGCCAGGTACGGCCCGAACGGAATCATCGTCAATTCTACTACAGGCTCCTCCTCGAACTCCTCGACCGCATACGGGTTCTCCCCGAACCAGCTCTCGTACAGCCGGGTGAACAGGAGCCCGACCACGTCGATGCACAGAAGGTAGCCCAGGCCGCACTTGAGCAACGAGCCGATCGACTCAGGCTCATAGTGCTCGCCCATGATCTCGCTTTCAGGCTCCTTTGCGGCCTTCCGGCTCCTCACGATGGCCGTCACCACCCCGAAGACGGCCCCTAAGACCACCGCCACGGCGAAGCTCATCAGGGCCATGACCGGCAGCAGCACAGCCCCGATCCCCCTGGCCATCTTGATGTCCCCGTGGCCCATGGCGTCCTTCCGAAAGGCGATCCGACCCAGGAACGCGATCCCCCACAGCACGCCCCACCCGACCAGCGCCCCAGCGACCGAGTTGGGAATCCCCCACAGCCAGGCTTCGGGACTCCCCATCCAGATCAAGGCCGCGTTGAGCCCAAGCCCCACGAACAGCATGAACGCGTTGACCTGGTCTGGGATGATGTAGTGCGCCAGGTCGGTGAAGATCGCCGCGACCAACGCGGAGGCGAACAACGCGTACGCGATTCCATAAGCCGCCGCTTCGCCGAAGGACAAGTGCCCCGGCAAGAGCGGGTCGGACTTCAAGACGAAGATCTGGTACCAGATCACCGCCCAGATCGAAGCGTTGATGAGCTCGACGATGAAGTACCGCGACGACACTTTCGCCTTGCAGTGCCGGCACTTTCCGCGAAGGAAAGCCCAGCTCAAGAGTGGGATCAGGTCGGGCAGGCCGAGCCGGTGCTTGCACGAAGGGCAGAAGCTGTGCTTCGGCTCATTGATCGAAAGCCCGCGCGGGAGGCGGTAGATGACGACGTTGAGGAAGCTGCCGACGGCGGCCCCCACCCAGAAACCGACTATCCATGTCCACGCTGGAAACACTCTGTCCCGTCCTTGGGGTCGTGAGACCGCGCCCACAAGGTACCGCATCGAGGCTTAAAGAGTGAAGCCCGGCGGCCTTGGCCGCCGGGCTCCTTGGATTGAACCCGTCGTTAGTTCTCGAAGCCGCCCTGCGAGAGCTGCTCAATGACCTTCAGCAGTGGGGCGAACATCGCGAGAACGATGAACAGGACCACCGCACCGAGCAGGACGATCAGGATCGGCTCAAGAGCCGCAGTCAGCGACTGGAGTGTCGCTTCGACCTCCGACTCGTAAAAGTCGGCGATCTTCTGCAGCATGAAGTCCAGCGAGCCGGACTCCTCACCGACGCCGATCATGTGCACGACCATCGGGGGGAACATCTTGCTCGCCTCGAGCGGGTCGCCGATCCGGTCTCCTTCTCGGATCCTGGCGCGGGCGTCGAGCACCGCGTCGGCCATGATCGAGTTGCCGACCGTGCCGGCCACCGTCTCCATCGCCTGCAGGATCGGGACGCCCGACGTGAGCAGCGTGCCCATCGTGCGGCTGAACCGCGCCATGCAGACCTTGTGGTGGAGCTTGCCGAAGACGGGGATGATCAGCTTGATGCGGTCCGCGACGCGCCTGCCAAACCGGGTCCCGACGAACAGCTTCCACGCGATCACGATCGCGATCGTCACGATGATGATGATGTGCCAGTTGTTCTTGAAGTTGTGCGAGAGGTTGATCAGGAACTTCGTCATCTCGGGGAAGTCGGTCTCCTTGAGGCCGATGTCCACGAAGAGCTTTGCAAACTCCGGAACGATGTAGCTGACGAGGAAGATGACGATCGCCGCCGCCGCCACGATGACGAGCGTCGGATACGTCAGCGCCGCCTTCACCTTGCGGCGCAGCTCAACATCCTTCTCAAGGAACTGCGAAAGGCGTTGGAGCGACTCTTCCAGCACGCCGCCGACCTCGCCCGCTCGGATGAGACCGATGAACAGGTTGCTGAACGTGCGCGGGTGGCGCTGCATGGCGCGCGAGAGGCTCTCGCCTCCTTCAACTCGCTCGCCGACGTCGAGAAGGATCTTCTTGAGTTTGGGATCCTCAGTCTGTCGGGAAAGGACGTCGAGGCACCGCACGAGCGAGACGCCCGCGTCGACCATCGTCGAGAACTGGCGGCAGAACACCGACAGCTTGATGAGCTTGACTTTCCCGTAGCCTCGCGAGCGCAGCGTGCCGCGCTTCTTGATCATCGTGACCTCGACGACTTCGAGGCCTTGCTCTTCGAACCGAGCCCTCAGTTTTTCTTCGGTCTCGGCTTCTGTAGTCCCCTTTTGGAGGGTTCCATTGGGATCTTTGTACGTGTAGCTGTAGATCGGCATGGTTTATCTCCTCGGTGATGCTCCGGCTTGGCCGCCGGCAGCTCCCCCTAGATTGATCATCTTCTTAAGTTCGTCTTGGTTCTGGCAGCGCAGCAGGGCCTCTTCCAGGGTGATGATGCCCTTCATGTACATGTCGCGCAGGCACTGATCCATCGACATCATTCCGTGCGCGGCGCTGGTCTGGATCATCGACGGAATCTGGTGCGTCTTGTTCTCACGGATCAAGTTGCGGATCGCCGGGGAGGCGATCATGATCTCGTTGACAGGCACGCGTCCCGGGCCGCTCGCGCGCGGCAGGAGCTGCTGGGCGCAGATCGCGACGATGTTGTTCGAGAGCTGGACGCGGATCTGCTCCTGCTGGCCCGGAGGGAACACGTCGATGATGCGGTCGATCGACTCGGCCGCGTTGTTCGTGTGCAGCGTCGCGAAGACCAAGTGGCCCGTTTCAGCCGCGGTGATCGCCAGCGCGATCGTCTCGGTGTCGCGCATTTCACCGACCAGGATGACGTCGGGGTCTTCACGGAGGCAGGCGCGCAGCGCGTTCGAGAACGCCTTCGTGTCGCCGCCAAGCTCGCGCTGGTTGATGATGCTGTTCTTATGCGCGTGCAGGTACTCGATCGGGTCCTCGATCGTGATGATGTGGACTGCCTTGCTCGTGTTGATGTAGTCCACCATCGCCGCAAGCGAGGTCGATTTGCCCGAGCCTGTGGGGCCGGTCACGAGGATCAGGCCGCGCGGCCTGTCCGAAAGAGTCTCAAGGATCGGCGGCAGGTTCAGCTCCCGCACCGTCGGGATCCGGTTGGAGATCAGACGGAATGCGGCGGCGATCGCGCCGCGGTCGCGGTACATGTTCACGCGGAAGCGCGCGCGCTTCGGCAACTGGTACGAGAAGTCGAGCTCGAGCGTCGTCTCAAAGCGGTGGATGTTCTCGTCCGCGATGATCTCGTACATCATCCGCTGCGTCTGTTGCGGGTTGAACTTCTCGTAGTTCAGGCGCTTGAGGGCGCCGTCCTCTCGGATGACCGGCTCACTGTCCACGCAGATGTGAAGGTCCGAGCAGTTCCGGTCGACCACGACGTGCAGCAGCTCGTCGATGTGGAGGTCGTCGAGCGTCTTGGGCTTGCCGCCTCCTCCGCCTTCCGCCATCGGGGGCGCCTCGGGGGGCGCGGTCGGAGGCGGGGTCACCTGGCCAAATGCATCCGTTGACTTGTTTTCCATTCTCTGTCTGTTTCTCTCTTGACGTTGTGGTCTTGCCTATCGTTCTTCGCTGCCTGCGGCTTAGTAGCCGGCGGTGAACACGACGCGCATGACTTCCTGCGGGTCCGTGATTCCAGCGAGCACCTTTTCCAGGCCGTCCTCGCGGAGTTCCTTCATCCCGTTCGCCTTGGCTGCGGATTTGATGTCTGCGACTGGCGCGCGGCGCACCACCATCTCCGCGATCTCCTGGTTGATCACCATCAGCTCGTGGAACCCGGTTCGGCCGCGATAGCCGGTCATGCGGTTGTTGTCGTGCGGCACGCCGCGGAAGAGCTGGACCTTCTGGTCCGGATCCGTCACGTTAAAGCCGAAGCGGCGAAGGTCGATTGCGGGCACTTCATAGGATTCCTTGTGCTCCTTGTCGATCTGCCGCCCAAGTCTCTGCGCGAGGATGCCGATGACCGTTGCCGAGATCAGGTACGGCTCGACGCCCATGTCGATCATACGGATCGTTGCCGACGGCGCGTCGTTCGTGTGGAGCGTCGAAAGCACCAAGTGGCCCGTCAGCGAAGCTTCGATCGCGATCTCCGCAGTCTCAAGGTCGCGCATCTCACCGACCATGATGATGTCGGGGTCCTGTCGGAGGAAGGCGCGGAGGCCGGTGCCGAACGTAAGGCCGGCCTTCTTGTTGATCTGGACCTGGGCGATGCCAGCAAGCTGGTACTCGATCGGGTCCTCGATCGTGATGATGTTCACCGCGATCGAGTTCAGCTTGTTGAGCACCGAGTACTGCGTGGTCGTCTTGCCCGAACCCGTCGGGCCCGTGCAGAGGAACATGCCGTTCGGCTGGCTGACCAGTTCCTCGAGCTTGGCCATGTTCTCTTGCGTGAAGCCCAGCTTCTGCAGGCCCACCATCGCGTTCCCCTTGTCGAGGATTCGCATGACGATCTTCTCGCCGTAGGGGCAAGGGATCGCGCTGACGCGAAGGTCGTACTCCTTGTCCTTGTTGCGGACCTCGATGCGGCCGTCCTGGGGGA
>JANWJY010000077.1 GCA_025451715.1 Fimbriimonadaceae bacterium
CCTGGTCGCGAGGGCCATCGACTGGGCCGACAAGGACGCGCAGCTCACCGCGCAGGACGAGGACTTCTGGGCGCAGATACAGGCCGCGTTCGTGCTCGACCGAAACCTCATCAACTTCAACAACGGCGGCGTGTGCCCCTCGCCCCGCGTCGTGCAAGACGCGCTCAGGAGGCAGCTTGAGTACGCGAACCAGGCGCCGAGCTATTACATGTGGCGCAACCTCGAGCCCGAGATCGAGAGCGTAAGAACGCGCCTCGCCAAGCACTTCGGCTGCGACCGCGAGGAGATGGCGATCACAAGGAACGCGAGCGAGGCGCTGCTGATAGCGATCGCCGGTATCGACCTGCAGCGCGGCGACGAGGTCCTCACCACGGACCAGGACTACCCGCGAATGATCAATGGGATCAAGCAAAGAGAAAGGAGGGAGGGCGTCAAGTTGGTGCAGGTCACGTTTCCGCACGTCCCTCGGTCGAAGCAAGAACTCGTCGATGCGATTGAACGGGGCATCACGAGCCGCACGAAGCTGATCCTCATCTGCCACGTCATCAATCTCACCGGTCAGATTTGGCCGGTCAAAGAGATCGTCGAGATGGGCCGCAAGCGAAACATCCCGGTCATCGTCGACGGTGCGCACGCGTTCGCACAGTTCCCCTACTCGAACAACGAACTTGAGTGCGACTACTACGGCGTATCGCTGCACAAGTGGCTGATGGCGCCGATCGGCACCGGTTTCCTCTACGTCCGCAAGAACAAGATCGAGTCGCTCTGGCCACTAATGGCCGACAACGACGCGCAGCACGCCGACATCAGAAAGTTCGAGGAGATCGGCACGCACCCAGCGGCGAACCACAACGCGATCGGCGAGGCGCTCACGTTCCACGAGATGATCGGCCCCGAGCGCAAGGCCGCTCGACTACGATATATGCGGTCGCGCTGGATCGACAAGATCCGCAACGAGAAGAACGTGTACTTCAACACCAACCTGGCGCCAGACCACTCGTGTGGGATCGCCAACGTCGGCATCACCGGCATCGAGCCAGCCAAACTCGCCGAGTGGCTGCTCGCAAAGTACGCGATCTTTACGACCACCATCGTTCACAAGCAGTACCAGGGCCTTCGCATCACACCTAACGTCTATACCACCCTCAGCGAGATCGACCTCTTCGCCGAGGCGATGCTCAAGGCGTCCAGGGACGGTATCGGATAGCGGCTCGGCCTCGCCTGGCTCGTTCGTGACGGAGGGGAAGGAGCACGACCTGTACGGCCACCTCGAGGGGGCCGAGGCGCCGAAGCGCCAGGTCCGGACCCTGCAGATGTCGCCGCTGCGCCAGGCGCAGTAGTCCGTTCACCCCTACGAATGCGGCGAGCGTGAACTCCCACTGCCCCTCGTCTCACGCCTTCATCTGCGCCTCGATCTTCGCGTCCATGGACAGAGAATAGCGCAGGAGGCATTCGGATCAGCCCTGCGGGTGCAGCGCGAGAAAGAGGGTTGCGGAGGACGGCCTGCCACCAGGGCAAGGGGAGAGCAAATCCCTAGGCGCTCGCGGCATGGGCCGTCACGCTGCCGAGCGCAGATCGGCCAGGCCGGGCTCGTCGTCCAGCATTTGGAGGAACGCTTGCACGATGTGTGGGTCGAAGTGCGTCCCTGCGCTCTCCGCGATGTGCTGCTTCACCTTCTCCACCGGCCACGCAGCGCGATACACCCGGTCGTGACTTAGAGCGTCCCAAACGTCAACGACTGCGAAGATGCGTGCCGCGAGCGGAATGCTGAATCCTGCGAGGCCGCGCGGGTAGCCGGTGCCGTCGAACTTCTCATGGTGCGCATAGGGGATGTCGAGCGCCGGACGCAGGTACGGGATCTGCGAGAGCCAATCGTGCGCATAGACGGGGTGCAGCTTCATTGTCTCCATCTCCTCGGCCGTGAGCTTTCCGGGCTTGAGCAGGATGCTGTCTGGAATCCCGATCTTCCCGATGTCGTGCAGGAGCGCTCCACGGCGGATGTTTTGCAGATCTTCCTCGTCGATCAGCAAGCGCCGCGCCAGCTCGACCGTCAGCTTGGTCACGCGTTGCGTGTGGCCCTCGGTCTCGTCGTCGCGCAGGTCGAGCGCCTTCACCCAACCCTCCAGCGTCGCGTCGTACGACTCGAGCAGCTCCGTGTGCGAGCGCTCGAGACTGTTGAACAGGCCGATGTTCTCTATACCGATCGCCCCTTGACCTGCGAGCATCTCTAAAAAGCGGAACCAGTCATCGTCCACCGTGAGCGGAGTCCGATTGTAGACCTCTAACACACCCCTTACTTTGCCTTTGACGAAGAGGGGTGCGGCGCAATAGAAGACGGCGTCCTCAGCGTCAACAAGTTCCGGCCGCGCGAAGTCCGAACAGTCTCCAAGGTTCTTCACGTGCACGACTGACCGCTCCCGCGAGCACTTCGCCGTCAGCCCTTTGTTCGCGCTATCCGCGGTCTTCCGGATTACATCCGTTCGGAATCCCCGGTCGGCAAGGTGCTGAAGCGTGTCGGCGCCGCTGCGCATCACGAACACCGCTGCAGCATCGGTGCGCAGTCGGCTCGTTACCTGGTCCAGGAACACGTCCATCACGACCCGGATGTCGGTGCTCGACGCGATGGCCTGGTCGATCTTTCTGAGCGATTCGAGGCGCCTCATCTGGCGGCGCGTGTCAGCCTCCGCCGATGACACTTGTTCGAGCGCTTTCTCCAATTTCGCAACGGTGTTGGTTAGCTCTGTCGTCCGCAGCTCGACGGCGGCTTCAAGCCGCTCGTTCTGCGTGCGGATCGCCTCTTCCGCGTTTTTGACCAGCGTCATGTCGCGCGCGGTGGCGTAGATGAGGCCCTCCGACAACGCCGGGTACGACTTCCAAGCGAGCCACTTGTACGCGCCGTTACTACATAGGTATCGGTTCTCGAAGTAGAGCGTGAGCACGCCCTCGTTGAGCTTCCCCATTTCGGCGAGCGTCGCATCCACGTCGTCCGGGTGAACGAAGTCTATGAACGGTTTGTCGAGAAGCTCGGCCTTGGTGTAGCCCAGCGTCGACTTAAATGCGGCGTTGATCCTCTTGAAGTACCCGTCGAGCCCGGCCACGCAGCACATGTCGAGCGAAAGATCGAAGAACTGGGCATCGAAAGAAGCCGTGTCGGGCGCCGTCCGGTCCTGCATGCCGCCCTCGATGAAGGCCCCGCCGTCGTTCTCGGATTGTTTCTTCCGGGTGTCTTTGTCGTTCCCTGCCATTGAAGCCCCTCGCGGGGTGGCTCATCCCCCGGCTCTACTAAGGTCTCCCTTTGTTATTGGCATAGTGGCCGAAAAGATGTAGACAGCCCTCATGGGCTTCGGCGTCCAAGCCCCAGTTTCAGGTGCAAAAAGGCCGCGATCGGATCCAGGGCAAGGGGAGAGCAAATCCCTGGGCGGTCGCGGCCAGCCCGACTCTAGCCCGGACAGGCCATTTTCCGGCCTGGAGTTCTCGAAAGAGGCTTGCGGGGGCCCAAACACGCTCTGCGGGTTTCCAGAATGTGAATGATGATTACCAGCAAGTCAGATATGAGAGGTCGCAGAGGTCGTTAGGGGAGTCGCAAGGCCGTTTAGAGAAGTCGCAATGGTCGTTAGACGACCCGCAACGCGACTTAGAGAAGTCGCAAGGGGACTGAGAGAAGTCGAGACGCGACAACGATGACCCGCAGAGCGAGAACGACGGCCCGCAACCATTAGACGATGGGACGCTCGCGCGCTCGACCAACGAGGGTCTCGGCTCGCCCGGCTCCTCGATGGGGTTCAAGGTGTACGTCGAGCTGACGACCGGCAACGAGAAGGGCAGCAACACGGTGACAATCAACCGGCCATAGCGTTGCATGGGGGCGGGCGTCATCCTGAGCTTGTCGAAGGAGCGCCCCGCCCCTATCTCTGTGATAGAATCCTGATTGGAGAGAAAGTGCAACCTGCGGTACCGCCATTCAAGTTGAACGAAGGAAGGCTCTCGAACTCCGACGTCAACACGATCAACTCGACCGCCGAATTCTGGTTCGAACACGGCAGTCGCCTTTATCATGCGGCCCAAGTGCTGAGCCGAGTGGAACATACAGAGACGCAGTGCTGGAAGCTCGTGATTGGTATGCCCCTTGACGACGATTTCCACGATCCGATGACGGAGCACCTAGAATTGCAAATGGTTATCGGCATGTTGTTCGGCATGGCCGTGGAGAATTGGCTCAAGGGCCTTTGGCTCTTGAAGGAGCAGCATCGAGTCTTTAAGGAAGTACAAGCGAACTCGGCGGATCCCTTCGACGTTGCGTGCTTCCAGGCCACCGACGATCGGCTAGCTGCCGAAGTGATGAAGGGGGGCCATGATCTGAATGTTCTCGCTACGCGAGCAGGAGTAGCTCCAAGATTAGAATCTACAGATCGCGACTTTCTGAAATTGCTCACTTCCGCTATCAAGCAAGGCCGCTATCCGGCGGATCAGAGCCAGGCCAGGACTGACTCGGGCGTTTTCGTGATCACTGATCAGCGCCGATGGAGTCGCATCATGCACGCTGTTCACTCGACCTATCAAGCGGTGACGGTGTAGCTGATGGCATTGTGGATCGTGCTGCCACTCGGTGTCGTGATCGGCTACCTGCTGGGTGCAGCGAACACGCATGTCGATGAGAAAGGCGAGCCACGATTGTCAGCCCACATTTGGGCGTATGGCTTTCTGATTGCATTTGTACTGGCGGAGGCAGCTGGGGCGGGCGTGGGTACGCGCATGATCGAACAAGAGTCCGTTGAAATGCGCCAGGTCGGCCTAGACGAGCGACTCAGTGCCTACAGAGGGATGCAATCAAGCATGATCCTATCAATACCTGTTGGCGTTGGCATACTTGCCGTTGTTCATCTCTTGCGACAGAAAAAGCGACCCCAACTGTTTCTCGAACTTAAATGGAACGAAGAACAGCGTGGTAAGTACGGTGGCGCGGTTGCGGCACTTGTTATCTTCGCCTCCATGTGGTGCTACAACGGCTGAACTCTATTCCAGTCACGGCTCCACGTCGAACTTCCACGCAGGGCGGGGCGCCCCGCCCCGCCCTGCGTACTAGAGCTCCCAGTTGTTTCGCTCCAATCGGCGCAGGAACGCACGCATATCGATGTCACGAGCGGCAGTTTGAATCAGCTGTGCCACGACTGCTTGGTCGGCCTCGCCGATGATCGTGCAGGCATCGTAAAGTGAAGCAAGCGTGAACTCTTTCCAAAACAGAGTGAGCAAACGCCAACTGTCTTTGCCGATGTTCACCGCCTTGCCTCCAATGGTGAAGTGCTCGCCTGCCATGTTGCCCATGTCCCATGGCTTAGCAAGTGTGTGTCGCTTCTTGCCGCCTGGCAGTCGTTCTTCCATGTGTTCCAGATGATCGCGAAATGTATCCAGGTCCTTCAGCTCGCGACGATAGCGCCGCATTACTCTTCCCAATTCTGGGAAGCGAGTCTCCGTCGCGATGTACTCGGCGTACGTGAGCAAACGTGAAGCGCTGATCAAATAAAAGTGAATGTCATTCGAGAGATCGGTCAAGACGTTGCCGAGTCCTGGCCGACGCCTTTCTTCCTTCACGTCTTTCACGATCGCGTCGCATCGCTTATAACCACGTTGGATTCGTTGCTGTTGCACCCTTGCCGCCCGGATTTGCACCTCCATGAAATAGAACGCCATCGCAACGCCGTGTTTTTCCTTTGGGTACAGGATCGCCATTGCTCGATCAACGGTCCACATTTGATTTAGCCCTAAGATGATCCTCTTCGGAACTCCCTTGAGAACCTGAGGTGGACTCGGCGGCGGATATCTATTGTTTGGCACGCTTCACAACCCCAGCTTTGGCTAGAGTCTATCCAAGAAGATCGCCGGCCGCAGTCTCTCCCGCGACGTATCCCGTCGAGAACGCGGCCTGGAGGTTGTAGCCGCCGACGGGGCCGGCGATGTCGAGCGCCTCGCCGCAGAGGTAGAGCCCGGGGTGCCCGACGCCAAAGCAACCGCCGTACAAAAACAGCACGAAGATCGGCGGCGGCTAACTATTGAGGGCCCCTCTCCCAATAATGCTGAGAGAGGGGCCAGGGCATCGTTGTATCTCGCGCCCTCGTCCCTGCATACGGTTGGCGCGCCATGATGCGGATCGTCTTCTACGTCGTCTCCTTTGTGGGGCTCGCGCTTGTGGTCGGCTTCGCGCCCACCAACCCATGGGTTTGGTGGCTCCTGGCAGGCATCGTGCCATACATCGCGCTCGGCGTCTATGACATGAACCAGAAGACCCGCGCGCTGCTGCGCAACTATCCAGTTATCGGCCACGGCCGCTACGTCATGGAGCTCGTCCGTCCCGAGATCCAGCAGTACTTCGTCGAGAGCAACCTCGATGGGCGCCCCTTTGCCCGCAACGACCGCTCGATCGTTTACCAAAGGGCGAAGGGCGTGGTCGAGACGATGCCCTTCGGCACACAGTCCGACGTCTACGAGGCAGGATACGAGTGGATCAACCACTCGTGCGCGCCAGCACCGCACCTGGACGAAGAGCCACGAGTGCGCATCGGAGCAGAGCGTTGCGCGCATCCTTATGACGCGAGCCTCTTCAACATCAGTGCGATGTCCTATGGCTCGCTCAGCCGCCGGGCCGTGCTCGCACTCAACAAGGGCGCAAGGCTCGGCGGGTTTGCGCACAACACCGGCGAGGGTGGGATCGCGCCCGCGCACCTCATTCACGGTGGCGACGTCGTGTACCAGGTCGGTACCGGCTACTTTGGCTGTCGCGCCGCGGACGGCGGGTTCGACCTCGAAAAGTACATCGTCACCGCCGGGCACGCGAGCGTGAAGATGATCGAGTTGAAACTATCGCAAGGGGCGAAGCCCGCGCACGGTGGAATCCTCCCCGCGAAGAAGGTCACGCAAGAGATCGCGGACATCCGCGGAGTGCCGGTCGGCGTGCGCGTCGACTCCCCTCCGGGACACAAGGCGTTCGGCACCCCGCTCGAGATGCTCGCCTTCATCGAGCTTCTGCGAGAGAAGAGCGGCGGAAAGCCGGTAGGGTTCAAGCTGTGCATTGGTCAGCCCGAAGAGTTCGTGTCGATCGTCAAGGCCATGGTCGAGACCGACACCTTCCCGGACTTCATCACCGTCGACGGCGGTGAGGGCGGCACGGGAGCAGCGCCGTTCGAGTTCTCCGACTCTGTCGGAATGCCGTTGCGCGACGGCCTCGCCTTTGCCCATAACGTCCTCGTCGGGGCGGGGGTGCGAAAGCGTGTTGTGCTCATTGCGAGCGGAAAGATCATCACCGGGTTTCACATGTTTCGCGCCATGGCTCTCGGCGCCGACATCTGCAACTGCGCACGCGGAATGATGTTCGCGCTCGGTTGCATCCAAGCGCGCCGCTGCAACCACAACGACTGCCCCGTGGGAGTAGCGACCACAGACCCGAAGCTCGACAAGGCGATCGACGTCGACGACAAGGGCCAGCGCGTGGACCGCTACCACAAGCGCACTGTCGTGTCGTTCCTCGAGATCCTCGGCGCAGCAGGGCTCAGCCACCCCTCACAGATCCGGCCCGATCACGTCTACCGTCGCGTCGACCCCGTGCGGTGTCTGCGCTACTCCGAGCTGTACGAATGGCTCGCTCCCGGCGCGTTCGTGACCGGACAAGCGCCTGTCAAATGGCAGATGATGTGGGACGGCAGCAGCCCCCATCGCTTTTGCGAGTCGTTCGAGACAATCGGTCGCGTGAGCTAACGACTGCCATAATCCGGGCCAGTGGACGACACAAGGCGTCTCCGTCGGCAATTGGCTGTTTACTTCTTGTTCCAGTCGCTCGCGACCTTTGCTTGGTACGCCTGGATGTTCCTTGTACCTGCTCACCGCGACGTGTTCTTTGCGCCTGGCACGGCTGACGTTGTCCTCGGCAAGTTCTCCGTGCCCGACAACATCGTCTTCGGAGGTGCAGGGTTGGCGACTTCTTGTCTCCTTTGGATGGGCTCTCGGTGGGCGGTGCCACTCGCATGGGTCACAGCGGGAGCCGGGGCGTACGCCTGCTTCGGAGCCATCATGATCAATTGGCCGATCGGACAGAGGCCCGCCGCAGACGTAATGATGGCGCTCACGTTGGCTGGCAGTGCGCTTTCCGCCTTCCTTGCGACGAGGGCTCATGAATAGCGGCCCTGACCGGTTCTTCAAGACTGCACCGAAACGTTCGATGACGGAAAACGTCGTTCGCACGCTCTTGCAGGTCGCGACGATCTGGACGATCTTCCTCGTGCTGCTTCCATGGGGGATCTTATGGCTGCAGTCGCTTGTCGATATCCCCAACTTCGATCCGGGCCCGTGGCGGCCGGTTGCGGTCGTCGTGTTCTGGATAGCAGGGCTGACAGGGCTGAGCTGCGGCTGGTCGTTTGTGCGCTGGGGCGGCGGCACACCGATCCCGTGCGACCAAGCGACGCGATTCACGATCATTGGCCTCTACCGCTACGTGCGCAACCCGATGGCGGTGCTGGGCATCCTACAAGGGTTGATGGTCGCGCTATACGTTGGCTCGTGGCCCGTCGCCGTCTACTCGCTGCTGGGAGCGGCCTTCTGGGAGCTTATCGCCCGCCCTCCAGAAGAGCGCGACCTCGCGCGTCGCTTTGGCCGAGACTATGAAGAGTATCGCGCGGCCGTGAATTGCTGGGTGCCACGCCGCACGCCCTATCGCCGCGTCGTCATTGATCCCGACGCGGCGAAGAGCGTATTGCTCGATTGATACAAACTCACTGTTCGATCGCTGACTCGACTTACAACAACCCTGCTTTGATGTCTGCCAGCACTTCGTTCGCCGCGCGGATACCGCTCAGGCACGCGCCCTCCATGTATCCCTGCCAACTGTAGAACGAGTCCGCGTGCTCGCCGGCGAACTTGATCAGCCCGGCGGCTGGCCCCTCGAGACCGGCGACGGTCGTGAACTGCCCCAATGTGTAGCACGTGTACGAGCCCAGCGAGAGCGGGTTGCTCGGCCAATGCTCGAGGTGCGCGACGAAGCTGCCGCCGACCTTCGTCGCTTGCGCCTTTGTTCCAGGGAGCACCGTGTTGAAGTCGTTGAGGAACGCGTTGACCTGCGTCTGCAGCGCACCAACGCTCAGCGAAGCCCCGCGAGCACCGCTCGCATAGTCGGTGATGATTCCCTTTGCCGTCGAGTTCGCCCGGTTCGTCTCCCAGGTGTTCTGCATGTTGGGCAGGTCCGTGTACGCGCTGCCTTTCGAGCCGTGCAGCTCGTCCCACGGGCGGCCGTTGAACACGACCATCGTCTTGGCGTTGTTCCCGTAGCCGAGCGTGTTGATCGCACGGCGCTTGTCTGCGGAAAGTCCGAGCGACGCGTCGAGCTGGACGTTTCGCAGCACCGAGAACGGCACCGAGATCACAACCGCGTCAAAGGTCTCAGGGACCGAAGAACCGTTGAAGTAGAGCTTGAACTCGCCTGCACC
>JANWJY010000078.1 GCA_025451715.1 Fimbriimonadaceae bacterium
AGAGCCGGGGCGAGTCTCGTGGTTGCGGACTCAAAGGAGCTCAGCCAATCGTTGCTTCGAATTGCTGGTAGCCCAGAGCTCAGGCAGAAGATGGGTGAGGCCGCCAAAGCCTTGGTCCGAGCAAACCTGGGAGCCAGCAAACGCTGCGCCGAAGCAATAGTTGCGGCCGCAACGGACTAGCCGCCGCCGAGCACGCCACCAAGGTCGCCGAGACCGCCGCCGATGCCCCCGAACCCGGGGCCCCCGAGCCCGCTTCCGATGTCCCCCGAGACCGAGAACCACTTGTACGTCTTGTACTTGTAGCAGATCTGCCCGACAAGGCTGTCGGCTTGCTGTCCGTAGGTGTCGATGCGCTCAGAGCTCTGTCCCTGCATACCAGTCAGTCGCTGCATTAGTTGGCTCAGGTCGGCGTCTGGCGAACCGGAGTCCTCGAGCACGTCGATCAGCTCCCGCATCATCGAACCGGTCTCATCCAGACACTGCTCGTAGGCGTTCTTGATCGGCACGCACTCGGTGGGAGGCTGCTTCGAGTTGAAAAAGGCGTTCAGATCCTTCCAGCCCTTCCGCATTTCCGGCGCTTTGCCAGAGATCTGCCTGTTGATTTCCGGGTTCTCCAGATGTTCGCTCCCCATGTCGCCCGACGTGTCGTCGAGTAGGTCGTCGTACATCGAACGAGTGCTTCCAACGAGCATCGCTAGTGCCTGACCGATGTGGGCTTTGGCCAACCTCTGACGCTCGCGCTCGGTCCTCTCGAGGTGAAGCAGCCAAGCCCTGACTTCCGGCGGCATCTTGTCGGCGAGCTGGGCGTTCGGGTTCTGAGGGTCGTAGCCCAGGCTCAAGTCGGGCGTGGCCGGGTCGAACCCAAGCTGGGTCGGAATCGTGTATCCCGGGTCGGTGGCCTGAATCTGGACCGGGTTGGACTTGCCGGGGACGCTCAGGTTCGCGACCTGTCCCCCGCCTGCGACCTCGCCTGACCGCCCGAATAGCCCGCCCTTGCCGAGTGCGAATCCTGCAAGCACGGCAAGCATGATCAAACCGACCACGAGCGCCGCGCTCGACTTGCGGCTCTGCGCCTGGTACGGATCGACCTGCATCGGGGTGGCCATGATTCTTTGACGCCTTCCGTCCCATTATCGGCTACGTTGGATCGATTGAGGTGAGGACTTTTCCCCGTTCGATGAGCCGCTCCGCTGTCGTCAAGCGTCTGCACGCAAAAGTGCCGGAATTCCAGGTTAGAAACAAGAAGACCGCCACAAGCGTACCGATGAGTAAGTCTAGGCTCATTCGAACCGAGGTCCAGACATGAAGCCAGTCAGCCCTCAGCACCCGCTGTACGGAATGTTCGCCGAGCTCGTCGCAGGCTCGCTCGCTGAGCGGCGCCTGCCGACGGACCCCAAGGTCGACGCGTACCTGACCGCGCTGCTCGTCAGGTTCATCCATTCCGATGAGGTGTTCGCAGTCCGCAAGCAGGGCAGAAAGCTCGAGTCCGTGATCGAGATGACCGCCGAGGCGGACGTCAGGCTCAACGCCGACTCCTTTGAGCGCGAGCGGCAGGTCCACCGCCACATCGGCGACTTCATCCTGTTCTGGAGCGGCCTTTACCCGGACTACCTCCGAAGGCTCAAGCTCGGTTCGGGACTAGACCTCGTGTGCGACTACACGAGCCAGGGCCGCGAGAGCTACCACATCGTGAGCACGTTCGACTACCCGCCGTTCGGCGAAGAGGCCCCCACTTTCAAGATCCTGAGCGAGGGGTTCGCGGACTATTCGCTGGCACTCGCCGACGTGGCCGAGTCGCTGCCCTACACGGCCTGAACCGCAGCGTCCTCGGGCATCCTAGCTTCACGACAGGCCCGGAAGGCCAGGCCGATGAAGCCCGCCAGGGCCATCCCGCCACCCATGACGAAGATCGACTCTGCGAGCCCAAGCCAGTCGATCATGGGCCCGACGCACAGCATCCCGACCGGCTGTACGCTCATCTGCGAGCTGACCCAGGCGCTGCTCACCCTGCCTCGGACCGCGTCCGGGAACGCCGCCTGCATGTAGGTCTGAATCGGGATCCAAGCGAACGGGATCGCCATGCCCGCCAGGACGTTCCAGAACATAAAGAGCCACAGCTCGCGGCCGAAGGCCATCATCAGCACCGTGAAGCCCACGAAGCCTGTCGCCAGCGAATAGGCCAGCCCGGGCCGGCCGATCGACATTCGGCCGACGATGTACCCGAACACGGCCATCGGAATCGCAAAACTGAGCTCGATCCAGGCGAACTGCTGAAATCCACCGCCGAACCACTTCTTGTTCGCTTCCAGGTACGCGATGAAGAAGCCCGAGATGAACGCTTGGGCGACAAGGTTCGAAGGGAGGGCGACCCTCAGGACTGGGTTCTGGAAGACGGCCCGGACGCCGTCTATGAACTCGCCCTTGCCCCTTCTGGGCTCGTCGACGTGCTCATTGGCAAGTGGCAGAAGCTTCGGGAGCCGAAGCACCCAGTAGGCGCTGAACAGGAAGGTCACGGCGTTGAACAGCGCGGCAGCAAACAAGAACTTCTCCGGGATGTGCTTGTGCAGGTAGGCGAGCACCGTCGCGGAGAAAGCCGTCCCGGCCATCCACATCACCTGCTGGGTGACCATGAAAGCCGCATTGCCCTGGGCTAGCATCTCGGGCGGCAGGAGCCTAGGCATCGCGGCCATGCGGGCAGGCATGAAAAAGGCGTTGACGCAGGAGAGGGCGAAGGCGAACCCGCCGATAACCCATACAGAGGGCACGGGCTGAAACCAGGCGTAGGCCGCTAGGGCCAGGGTCAGCAAGGCACTCACGAAGTCGGCGAGGGCCATGATCCGCCTCCGGTCGAACCTGTCGGCCACGACCCCGGCATAGGGGGCCAGCAGCAGGAACGGCACGGCTGAGGCAGTCATAACGAGCCCGACCTGGAGGTTGTCCTTGCTCGCCTCCTTGGCCATGAACATGAACACAAGGAAGTAGATCGAGTCGCCCAGGAGGGACACCGTCTGGGCCATCCATAGGTCTCGGAACTCGCGTATGCGCAGGACGCCAGAGCCGCTTGGCAAGGTCAAAGATTGTGCCACTCGCGACTGGGGTTACCGGTTCTGCACGGGACATTTGCCGGATTTGGAGCCTAACCCTTGGTTCCTACCAGGGTGCCAGCCCGCGAACGATGGCAACCCGTAAGTTGGAGAACCGAAGTCCAGTGGTGAAAGAAGTTCGAGTGGCACCTGAGGTTTCGATTGCACCCATCCGAGATTTATACGGGGCGAGAATCCCGACTGGAGACAGTGCATGTATGAAACCTACTGGGGCCTGAACGAACCACCGTTCACGCTGACTCCCGATCCGCGGTTCCTTTATATGAGCCGAGCCCACGAAGACGCCCTGATGATGTTGCACTACGCGATCACGCGCAACAAGGGCGCAGCCATGCTCGCCGGTGAGATCGGGCTAGGCAAGACCACCATCACCCGCAAGCTCCTCGAGACCCTTGACCCCGTCAAGTACCAGCTCGTGATGATCGTCAACCCGATCCTCACACCGATCCAGATGATCCAGGAGATCCTGGGCCAGCTCGACATCGATTGCGACTCGAAGAACCGGCAGGTCCTGATCCAGCGGCTCCACCTGGCGCTCTTGGATAACTACGACAAGGGCCGGAAGGTGGTGCTCCTGATCGACGAGGCCCACCTCATCAAGACTTCGAACTCGTTCGAGGAGCTTCGGCTGCTCCTGAACTGCCAGATGAACGACCAGTTCCTCATCAACTTGATCCTGGTCGGACAGAGCGAGCTCAAGGAGAAGATTTCAAAGGTGCCGGCGCTCGAACAGCGCATGGCGGTCCGGTACGTCATCAAGCCCCTCGACGAGTTCGACACGGGCGAGATGATCATGCACCGGCTACGCGTGGCTGGCTACTCGGGCGAGAAGACCCCGTTCACGCCGGACGCGATCCACGAGATCCACAAGATCAGCAAGGGCTCCCCGCGCGTGATCCTGCAGCTCGCCGACAACGCGATGCTGATGGCGATGGCCCGCAAGGAGAAGATGGTCGACGGGTTCCTCACCCACGAAGTGGCCGAAGAGTACAGCGGAGGCATGGCAGCGTGAACCTAGCCGACGCCATCAGAAAGGCATCAAACAAAGGTGTGGTCGACGTGCAGCCGGTCACGCTCGCACACGAGCAGCCCTACCAGACCCCGGCGAAGAAGTCGGTGGAGCCCAATTTGAAGAGCAACCACGGTCCGACCAACTTAGAGGTGCCTGCGCACGCCCCCGAGCCGCTGAACGCAGCGGTACAGGGCGGCAATGCGGTGCGCCTCGAGATCTTTTTGAACGGCGAGCAGATGGCTGGCATGCTCAAGGCGATCATGGCGGGGCAGCACTCGGTGTTGACCGTCCGCGAGGCAGCGTCCTACCTGCGGGTCAGCCCCAAGACGATTGAACGATTGATCGAGGACGGCGAGATACCCGCCGTCGAGATCGATGGACGCTACAGGTTCCCCAAGTCGAACCTCGACGACTGGCTGGCTCATCAGTCCGCCGAACACGAGGAGGAAAAGGATGTCGCTTAAACTCTTTCGAAAGAAGGCCTACGTTGGCGTAGACCTCGGCACGCAATCGATCAAGGTCTGTCAGATTGAGCCCAGCGGCAACCGCTGGGCCGTCACCAAGCACGGTGAGGCCAAGACCCCGGCTGACTCCATCAAGGACGGCGTCGTCGTCGACACGATGGCTGTCGCCGACGCGCTGAAGCACGCACTCAAGCAGGCCAAGATCAGCGGTACGAGCGCGATCATCGGCGTTGCCGGTGGCTCGGTCATCGTCCGCAACGTCCGCATCCCGCGGATGCCCGAGGCGACGCTGCGCAAGTCGATCCGCTTTGAGGCGGGCCGCTACGTGCCGTCTTCGGTCGAGGACAGCTTTATCGAGTTCGAGATCCTGGGCGACGCCCCGGAGAACCAGATGGACGTGCTGATCGTCGCGGCCCCGCGCGAGATCGTCAAGAGCCGCGTCGACGCGTGCGCCAAGGCAGGGCTCGAGGTCGAAGTGGTCGACATCGAGGCGTTCGCGATGTACCGCGCACTGATCGAGACCGAGTTCGACTCTGAGCTCGCAGAGCAGACTATCGCGCTCGTGGACATCGGTGCCACGACGACGAACGTCAGCGTGATCTCGAAGGGCGTGTTCGCCATGACCCGCTCGATCCCGCAGGCGGGCAACACGCTGACCAGCGCGCTGCAGAGCTATTTCAAGCTTGACTACGAGGACGCAGAGAAGGGCAAGGCCCAGCTCGACCTCACGGCGCTGCTCAACACGGACGGCCCGGTGGAGAACCCGCCGCTCCGCGTGCTGCAGCCGCACATCGACGACCTCTTCCGCGAGATCCGACGCTCGCTGAACTATTACCAGTCACAACAGACCGACCAGGGCGAGGCCAAACCGGTGACGAAGATCATCGTCAGCGGCGGCGGCGCCCGAATGCCGGGGCTCGCACAGTACATGTCACACAAGCTCGACGTCGCGGTGACGTCGGCAGGCGTGTACGACTGCTCCCGGTTCGTCGAGTCTGAGCACGATCAGGACGACCACGGCTTTGAGCTGGCCGTCGCATCGGGGCTCGCGCTCCGATCGATGTCGAAGGTCGCCTAGCCCGGAGAAGCACCGATGCCATTTGTAAACCTAATCAAAGAAGAAAGGTTAGCCGCAGCGGCTAGAGAGCGGCAGATCAGGATGTTCGTCCTGCTCTGCGTCGCCATCGGTGGAGTGTCGTTCATGGGCGCAGGCTTCTTCACGTTCGAGGCAGCTCGCTACAAGGCGAAGTCGGCCTCGCTGACGAAGGCGCTCGAGGACGCAAAGCCCTACATGAAGCAGGTCGAGGTCAACAAGGCCGAGATCGCCAAGCTAGAGCCGAAGATCCAGACGCTGACCAACGCGCAGGAAGCGACCCACCAGTGGTCGCGGATCCTTGAGCACCTCAAGGGCAACATGCCAGAGGGCGTGTGGCTGACCGGTGTGACGTGTCAGCGACAGTCGCCGACGGAGCCAGTGCAGGTTTCCCTCAAGGGGCTGAGCACGACGCAAGAGGCGGTCGGATACCTGATCCTCAGGGTCGAGACCAGCAAGGACCTCGAGAACCCGCAGCTCGTGTTCACGCAGGAGCGAAGGACCGAGAAGGGCAAGGCGCTCGAGTTTGAAGTCAAGGGCATTCTGGCGGGTTCAGCACCGGAGAAGGCCAAGTCGAAGGAGGTTGATCCAGCGTGAAAAACAAGTCTAATCCCAAGGCGCTCGGCCTGCTGGCGTTCGTTGTCCTGTTCCTGGGTGGTGGCGCAACCTACTTCCAGTACAACGCGGTCCAAGCGGTCAAGGCAGACGTGACGGCCCTCGAGTCGCAGGTTCCCAGCCAAAAGGAGCTGGAGAAGAGCCTTGCCGACTCGCACGGAAAGCTCGCGGAGTACCAGCTCAAGCTGTCGCACCTGGAGCAGTCCGTTCCGGACGTCGCCTACATCCCGACGCTCATGAAGGAGCTCGAGCAGATCGGGCTCGGCAAGGGAATCAAGGTCACTGGCGTTCGACCCGCACCGGCAGTGGTCGCGCCCGCTCTTCCTGAGGAGGGCAGCACCAAGCCGAAGAAGAAGGACTACGACGAGATCACGATCGAGGTCAAGGGCCGAGGCCACTACGACAACATCAAGGCTTTCCTCGACGCGATCCAAGAGTTCCCGAAGGTCATCGCCGTGAAGACGATCAGCATGACTCCGATGAGGGACGGCACTGACGGTCCTGCCGGCGACATCGAGCTGGTCGTGAACGTGGTCGCGTACGTGTTCCCGTTCGAGCTGATCACTGCTTCGACCGTGAAGCCCCAGACGAACGTCGTGGAGCCAGAGAAGACAGCCACGACGACGAACACCGCGACTCAAAGATTGGCCAAGAGCGGAGGTCGTAAGTAATGAAGAAAGACAAGAAGCAGATGCTAGTGCTTGGCGCGCTCGTGCTCGTCGTGCTGGCCGTCGGCGCGTTCCAGTTCATGGGACCCAAGACGAAGCCAGTCGTGGCGAAGGACACGACCGTGGACAAGCAGAAGGACGACACGCTCGTGGTGGTCGCAGATCCGGCGAAGGATCCGATGCAGGACTACATCAACAGTCTGATCGCGAACTCCAGCACGCCGCGCGACCCGTTCCAACCACAGGCCGTCGTGATTGAAGAGCCGACGCCAGACCACCCGGTCAACGATCCGCCGAGGCCCACCACCAATCAGCGACCGACCGCCGAGATCGGAGGCCCATGGAAGCCCATCGACCCGAGTGCGGGCGGCAATTTCGGAGAGGGCGGCTTCGGCGACCCTCCGACGAACCTCGTGCCTGACACCGGCGGGCCAACCACGAACGGCCAGCCGTTCGCGCTGACCAGCGTGATGATCGGCAAGAGTAAGAAGCTCTGCAGCCTGCTGCTCCGAGACGGTCAGCAGACGCTCGTCAGCGAGGGCCAGTCGTTTGGCCGGAACATGGAGACAACCGTGGTCGAGATCACGGAAGAGTACGTCGTTTTGAGACACCAAGGCAGGGAACTGAAACTCGGCCTGAATGGAGGCAACTAGAACATGAAATCGATTACAGCCGGACTGGCAGTAGCGTTGGCCGCGTTCGCGGTCGGCGCCCCGCCTAAGTCCCAGATCACAAAGGTCACCTCGACCAGCGTCGGAGGGGGGATCGAGATCGCCGTAATTGGCGAGAACGTTTCCAAGCCGAAGGCGTTCTTCTTGAGCGACCAGACCACGTACATCGTCCAGTTCAACGCACCGTTGATTCCGTCGTCCTCGGGCAACATCCGGGTCAACGAATCAGGCTTGAGCTACTACAAATATGTCCGATTCCAGCCCGGCGTCAGCCGCGTGCTGCTCAAGGTCGCCAAGGGCATCGTCCCGACCGTGACGCAGCAGGACAACGGCTGGACGATCCGTGTCGGCATGGTCGCTTCGGCGGCTCCCGTCACCACGGACAATGACGAGATGGAGAAGGCCATCAAGCAGATGGACAGCCAGCTCGCCTCGTTCGACGCGAAGAACCAGACCAAGGGCGACGCGGGAATCACGCCTTACAAGGTCGGTCAGATCGTCGGCACCCAGGGTGCCGCCGGCTTCATCGAGTCCGCCTACAGCAGCACGCTGATGGCCGAACCGACGATCCCTGCCCCGATCGGCTCGCCGTTCAAGGACACGAACATCACGGTGTCTTCGAACCAAGCGGACATCCTCGTGATCTTCGAGGCCTTCGCCAAGCAGGCCAACGTCAACATCATCGTCGCCCCGGACGTGAGCCCGAAGGACAAGCCCCTGTTGCTCTCGCTCACTCTCCGTGACGTCGACCTCGACTTCGCGATGACCTCGGTTGCGGCTCTCGCTGACCTCCGGTTCACGCGGATCGCCAACACTTTCATCGTCAGCAGGACCGCGGACTTCGGTTCGCGCATCGGCGGCATCATGCGCTCGATGGGTGCGACCTATGAGACCCGCGTCGTGAACATCAGTTCAGGCGAGGCGACTCAGATCAAGGACGCGACCCTTCAGGCACTGCCGCAGGACGGCCCTGACGGCTACTACGAGATCGTCGACCCGACCAAGAAGGCTTCGAGCCTGGTCACCGGCGTCGTGTCCTCGGGCACGGGCGGTGCGGCGGGTGGCGGATCCGAGGCGGGCACGGGCGCAGGCTCGGCCGCAGCCGCGACGCCTCCTGACGACCGCGCAAAGTACGTCATGCTCATCGGCGAGCCGCGAAGGCTCGACGTGATCGAAGCGTACGTGCGCAGCCTTGACAAGCGCATTAGCGCGAGCTTCTCGCTCGCCGGTGCTGCCAACTACGGTTCGGTCGTGGTCCCGATCATGAGCGGTCAGACCGCCAAGATCAAGGAGATGCTCGGCAGCCTGCTCGAGCACAACCCGCGACGCAACGACTACCAGATCGAGGAGACAGCGGTCAAGGAGCTCGCAGACGGACAGGAGTCCATGAAGATGCTCATGATCGCCGGCCCGAAGGAAGAGCTCGAGGTCCTGCGCAAGTGGGCCGACCAGATGGACAGCCAACTGTGCGTCATGGGCGGAATCGACCGGAACACCGATCCTGAGTCGTTCAAGCAGTTCTATGAGGTCGTCGACCTCATGTACATCGAGCCGACGCACGCCGCGTTCGACCTGAAGAGCCGCGTGAGAGGCCTGCACGTCACGATCCTCCCCGACCCGGTCACACCCGGAATCGAGGGCGAGGAGTCGGACAAGAAGGCTGACACGGGCGACCAGGCAGCCGGTTCTGGCGGAACGGCCAAGACTGCTGAGCTCAAGCGACAGATCGGCCACGAGCAGATGCGATTGATCATGCGCGGCACGAAGGCGCAGCTTGCAGAGGCGAAGGTCTACCTGCAGTCCGTCGACCTGCCAGCACGACAGGTGTCGATCGAGCTCCGAGTCATGGAACTGACCAAGGTCCAAGCCTTGCAGATCGGCCTAGACTGGAGCGTGCTGACGGGCGGTCGCCT